>JAITGZ010000026.1 GCA_031280335.1 Deltaproteobacteria bacterium
TCAAGGGTGTTCAGGGCTACACCCAAAATAAGCGCCCCGCCCACGCTTTTTATATCCGTAATCACCGCTGCGGTGAGCAGGGGCTGGAGCGACCCGGCCAGCAGGGTCAGCAGCCCCTCCACCAGCAAAATGGGCAGGGCGGCCAGGATTACCCCGTTGCCGAAGGCGGCGGCCAAAGCCACAGCAAAAAAGAGATCCAACACGGATTTGGTGAAAAGAACGGAAGCATCGCCGGTCAGCCCCTCGTCCAGCGGCCCTATGACCGCCATGGAGCCGATGAGGAACAGGGCCGTACCGTTCACAAAACCTTCGCTGAACCTGCTGTTGCCCGATCGCAACAGCGCCTTGAGCCGCTCGCCGCCCAGATAAAACCAACGGTCCAAATCACAGGCCGCGCCCAGCAGACCGCCGGACAACAAACTGCAAATTAACACCAGCGGCCGCTCCAGGGCAAGACCCATCTGCAGGCCGATAATGACCAGACAAAGACCCAAGGCGTGAAAAACCGCCGTGCGCAGCCCGGAACTGAGACGGCTGCCCCAGAAAATACCCAGTAAGCCACCCGCGGCAATGGCTGCGGCATTGACCAGACTGCCCACAGGTACGAACATGTTGATTTTATTCTTCCAAACTTTTTTTGAATTTGCATTCTTTATTGGGGCAGGCCAGCACCATACCCGCCCGGGTATTTTTACGCGTCAGGATGGGCGAGCCGCAGTCCGGGCAGGCTTCATCCACGGGGTAATTCCAGAGGGCGTAGCTGCACTGGGGGTAGCGGGAGCAGGAGTAAAAGATTTTGCCCCGGCGGCTGCTTTTTTCCACCATTTGTCCTTCTTTGCATTGGGGGCAGGCCACGCCGGTGGAAAAGGGCGCGGCGTATTTACATGCCGGGTATCCGGAGCAGGCGATGAAGCGGCTGCCTGTGCGCGCTTTTTTCAAAAGCAGATTTTTGCCGCATTCGGGGCAGGTGCCTACAGGTTCTTGGTTTTCCGCCGCACGTTCCTCGACTCGCACCCGGCCCTGCTCGTCGCGGGAAAAGTTTTTGGTGCAGCGGCAGTCCGGGTAAGCGGAGCAGGCCAGAAACGGCCCGGCTTTGCCGAATTTTATGCGCATGTCTTGGCCGCATTCCGGGCAGGCGATACCCGCGTCCAGACCGCCTTTGACCGAACTCATGGCCTTGGATGCCTGGGCCAGTTCGGGGTTGAATTCAGCGGCAAAGTCATGCAGCAGTTTTACCCAGTTCTGTTCCCCGTCGGCCACGCGATCCAGGGAGCTTTCCATCAGGGCGGTGAAGCCCACATCCATAATGCGGCTGAAGTGTTCGCAAAGCTGTACGCTGACCACGTCGCCCAGGTCTGTGGGCACAAGGTGCTTGTCTTCCATGCGTGCGTAGTCGCGATCCAGCAGGGTGGAAATGATGCTGGCGTAAGTGGAAGGCCGGCCGATGCCTTTTTCTTCCAATTCTTTGATCAGTCCGGCTTCGGAATAACGGGCCGGAGGCTGGGTGAACTTTTGTTCTTTTTCCAGCTTGAGCAGCTTTAAGGGCATACCTTGGGCCAAGGGAGGCAGGTCGGCCGCATCCTCGTCCTTTTGCGGGCTTAGGGCCAAAAAGCCCGCAAAAAGCACCCGCTCGCCCCGGGCCTTCCAGAGCGTACCGGCGCATCCGGCATGGACGATGGTGTCTTCCACCTTGGCCGAGGCCATTTGTGAAGCAGTGAAGCGCGTCCAAATCAGACGGTAAATTTGATACTGCTCCGCAGTCAGCTTGTCTTTGAGCGCGTCGGGGGTGAGGGTAACGTCCACCGGGCGGATGGCTTCATGGGCGTCCTGCGCGCCGCCCTTGCTTTTGAAGTGGCGCGGCTTGGCCGGGTAATATTCCGGCCCCCAGGCGGAAACAATAAAGTCCTTGGCCGCCTGCCGCGCTTCTTCCGCAATGCGCACCGAATCCGTGCGCATATAGGTTATGAGCGCGGTTACCCCCTGCTCCCCGCCCAGATCCAGGCCTTCGTAAAGGCGCTGCGCCACGCCCATGGCGCGTTTGGCCGTGTAGCCCAGGCGCTGGTTGGCGCTCTGCTGCAAGGTTGAGGTGATGAAAGGCGGCGGCGGGCTTTTTTCCCGCTCTTTCACTTCCAGGCTGTCCACGTTAAAGGGTTGACCGCGCAGGCGTTTTTCCATCTCCAAAGCGCTTTTTTCGTGGGGTATTCTGGCCTTTTTGCCGTCCACCTTGACCAGTTCGGCGCGAAACTCCGGCGGCGTGTCCGCCGCCAGATGGGCATGAAAGGACCAGTATTCTTCCGGCGTGAAGACGCGCCTGGCTTTTTCCCTTTCCACAATCAGACGCAGGGCCACCGATTGCACCCGCCCGGCGGAAATGCCCCGCTTGACCTTGTTCCAGAGCAGGGGGGAAATTTTATAGCCCACCAGACGATCCAGCACCCGCCGGGCCTGCTGGGCGTCAAACAGGGCATGGTTCAGGGCGCGCGGGCGTTCCAGTGCCTCACGTACGGCCTTGGCCGTAATCTCGTTAAACTGGATGCGCTTGATCTCTCCCTTGGCCGCGTCCTTGATCAGTTCGGCCACATGCCAGGCAATGGCCTCACCCTCACGGTCCGGATCCGGGGCCAGATATACCGTGCCAGCCTTGGCCGCAGCTGCGCGCAGGTCATCCACCACCTTTTCCTTGCCCTCAATCACTATATATTCAGGCGCGAAATCTTGCGCCTCATTCACCCCCAGAGTCTTGGAAGGCAGATCCCGCACATGGCCCACGCTGGCCTGCACCATATAGTTGCCGCCCAAAAACTTCTTGATGGTCTTTACCTTGGCCGGCGATTCCACAATGATTAAATCCTTGGCCATGCTTAAACCCCCGTAAAGATTCAAATTTAATATGCTCTAAAGACTCAGTTCGGGGCTGTCACCCCAAACCCCGTTTGGACACTCAATTCGTGGCTATGAAATGGGCATGTCTGCCGGGTGCCGCATTTTTTCAGCCGCTGCGCGGCTGAACAGCCTGGATGAGTTGGTGTTATTCCAGCACAAAGTCCAGCAGCGTGCGCAGGCCGAAGCCCACGGCACCTCCTCCGGGCAGAGTGGGGGTCTCCAGACTTTGAAAGGCCGGACCGGCTATATCCAGATGCGCCCACGGGGTGGTTTTGTCCACAAATTGTTTCAAAAAAAGGGCGGCAAAAGAGGCCCCGCCCTCGCGCGGCCCGGTGTTGCTTATATCTGCGGCGCTTTTTTCCGTCAGGGTTTTCAAATCCTCGTCCCATATGGGCATGGGCCAAAACCGCTCGCCGTTGCGCGCGGCCAGTTCCAGCAGCTTATCCCTGAGCCTGGGGTCATTACTGAAAAGTCCGGCGGTTTTCTCGCCCAACCCCACCACACATGCCCCGGTAAGGGTGGCTATGTCAATGAGCGCGGCCGGTCTGGCCATATTCTGGGCCAGGGTCAGGCAGTCGCAGAGGATGAGCCGTCCTTCGGCGTCGGTATTTACAATCTCAACGGTTTTGCCGGAAAGGGTCTTAACCACATCTCCAGGTCTGGAGGCGCGGCCGCCGGGCATATTTTCCGTGCAGGGCAGGAGGCCGATCACCCGTTTGCGGCAAAAATCCTTCGCTCCGGCACCCAGGGCCGCGAACAGCCCCAGCACGGCCCCGGCCCCGGCCATGTCGCTTTTCATGCGCTCCATGCCGGCGGCGGGCTTAAGGCTGATCCCGCCGGAGTCAAAGGTAATGCCCTTGCCCAGCAGGATTACCGGGTCTTCACCCTTCGTTCCCGGCGGGGCATACTCCAAAACGAGCAGACGCGGCTCCGCCGCCGCCCCCAGACTCACCGCCAAAAAAGCATTCAAACCGTTAGCGCGCAAGTATTCCTGGTCATGCGACCTGAAGCCGAAGCCGTGCCGCCCGGCCAGGGCGGCGGCGGTTTCTTCCAGATAACGCGGCGTAACCTGATTGGCCGGGCCGTTGATAAGGTCGCGGGCAAGACATATGCCTTCAGCCAGGGATAAAGCCCGGCGCAAAGCCCGCTGCTCCTCTGCGGAAGGCGGCCGCGTGTAAAGCAGGTCCATACGCTCCGGCAAAAAAGGCGCGTCTTCACCCTCCGCCGCGCTTTTACAGGCCGTGTGGGCATACAGGCCCAGCCGGGCCCCTAAAACGGCTTCTTCCAGCAAATGCTCGCGCATACCGCGCCCAGCAAGACGCAAAGCGCGCAAACTTTCCAAACGCAAGGCCGGCCGCGCCAGCTTGTGCCCGGACAGACGCTTCGCCGCCGCAGCCATAGCCATGCCCAGAACTTTGGGGGTAAAGTCCTCGCGGCGGCCCAGGCCGGCCAGCAGAACACGTACCGAACCCTTCCGTCCGCCATGCAGCAAAAGAAGCTTGCCCGCCTCCGCCCGGAAATCCTCCAGCCCCATATGCCCCGTAAGCCAAGAGGCACCGCGCCCCAAGGCGCGGACGGCCGGGGCGGCGTCCTCCCCCTGAAAAAGAGGCACAAGCAGCACCCCCGCCTGACCCTCCGCAGCCTGAGCCTCTTGAAACTGTATATCCATCCTGTCCTCCGGGACATTGAGAGTAAATTATCGGGCGCACCTTCAGTTTATCCGGCCGCAACGCGGCTGAAAAACCAGAGGGTTTATAAAATGGCGGGGCCACCGTCAGAAAGAGGCGTAGGCGAAAAAGACATGCCCCGTCAAGTTCAAATTACACATTGCCCCGGACGGGAAAATGGTGCATGTTGCCATGCATGGCAACACCCGCGAAGCCCCCGGCGGATTAATTTTGGGGCTGTCGCCCCAAGACCGCCACAACCAGATTTCGCACCTGGTTTATGCCCCAGGGGCTTGCCCCTGGGGGTTCCCTCCCCAAGACGGCCTTTTGATTGGGGCACAAGCTGTAATTTTAATGGAGCGATGATGTTCAGATATTTTGCCCGTAAGATTTTCGGCTCGCAGAACGAGCGTTATATCAGGGGCGCGCTGCCGTTGGTGAATGCGGTCAATGCGCTGGAGCCCAAGATGAGCGCCCTGGCGGATGCGGATTTTCCGCGCCTTATGGCGCAATATAGAGAAGAAGTTATGAGCGGGCGCGGCCCGGACGATTTGCGTCCGGAGGTTTTTGCCCTGGTGCGTGAAGCCTCGGTGAGGGCTTTGGGCATGCGTCATTTTGACGTACAGATCATCGGCGCTTTGGCCCTGCATGACGGCAAAATTGCCGAGATGAAGACGGGCGAGGGCAAGACCCTGGTGGCCACTTTGTCGGTGGCGCTGAACGCCCTGGCCGGAAAAGGCGTGCATGTGGTTACGGTCAACGACTATCTGGCCCGGCGGGACGCGGAGTGGATGGGCAGGCTTTATGCTTTTCTGGGGCTGAGCGTGGGGGTGATTGTACACGGGCTGAATGACGCCGAGCGCAAAGCCGCCTATGGGGCGGACATAACTTACGGCACCAACAATGAGTTCGGCTTTGACTATCTGCGCGACAATATGAAGTTTTACAAAGAGCAGTTGGTGCAGCGCGGCCATTATTACGCCATTGTGGATGAGGTGGACTCCATTCTCATTGACGAGGCCAGAACGCCCCTGATCATTTCCGGGCCTTCGGATGAATCCACTGAGCAGTACCGCCGGGCTGACGCCATTATCCCCCGCTTGAAAAAAGAAGAACATTTCACGGTGGATGAAAAAAGCCGCAGCGCGGGCCTGACCGAGGCTGGCATCAGCCGGGCCGAGGAACTGCTGGGGGTGGAGAATCTTTTTGACGCGCAGAACGTCGCCCTGCAGCACCATGTGCTGCAATCCCTCAAGGCCCACCATATCTTCAAGCGGGATGTGGATTACATTGTCAATGACGACGGTCAGGTGGTCATTGTGGATGAATTCACCGGCCGTCTCATGCCCGGACGCCGCTTTTCCGATGGGCTGCACCAGGCCCTGGAGGCCAAGGAACGGGTCAAGGTGGAGGCGGAAAACCAGACCCTGGCCTCCATCACCTTTCAGAATTACTTCCGTCTCTACTCCAAACTCGCCGGCATGACCGGTACCGCCGATACCGAGGCGGTGGAGTTTCAGGAAATTTACGGTCTCTCCGTGGTTTCCATCCCCACGCACCGGCCCATGATCCGCCGGGACCTGGCCGATCTGGTTTACCGCACCAAAGAAGAAAAATACCAGGCCATCGTCCAGTCCATAAAAGAGTTGCAGCATAAGGGGCAGCCCGTGCTGGTGGGCACCATTTCCATTGAAATTTCCGAGCTGCTATCCGACCGGCTCGGAAAAGCCGGTATCGCGCACAATGTACTCAATGCCAAACAGCACGAAAAAGAGGCGGCCATCATTGCCGAGGCCGGACAGTCCGGACGGGTTACCATAGCCACAAATATGGCCGGGCGCGGCACGGACATTGTTCTGGGCGATGGAGTGCGCGAACTGGGCGGGCTGCATATTCTGGGTACCGAGCGCCACGAAAGCCGGCGCATAGACAATCAGCTGCGCGGGCGCAGCGGACGTCAGGGCGACCCCGGGTCCTCCCGCTTTTATGTAGCCCTGGAAGACGACCTCATGCGCATCTTCGGCGCGGACAAGCACATGGGCATCATGGAAAAGCTCGGTCTGAAAGATGGCGAAGCCATAGAGCATCCCCTCATCTCCCGCAGTATCATGAACGCCCAAAAAAGGGTCGAGGCGCACAACTTTGAAATACGCAAAACCCTGCTGGATTTTGACAACGTCATGAACCAGCAGCGTCAGGTCATTTACGCCCTGCGCCGCGAAACCATGGAAAGCGAAAGCGTGGAAGACACTGTGCGCGAATTTCTGGAAGACGCGCTGGAAGATGAACTGACCCCCCTGGCGCAAAGCGCGGAAGGCATGGAAGAAGATGAACGTATCGCCGCCCTGCGCCATTTGAATGACATTTTCAACCTGAGCCGGCTTATGCCCGGCGTCCGCCCCGAAGACATGCGCCTGCCGGGGGCGCAAGACGTGCGCGAAGCCCTTTTCGGTTACCTGGATGAGATCAAGGCCAGGGTTCCCGATATGTACGAGCCCATCATGCGCTATTTTCTCCTGGAAGAACTGGACCGCCACTGGAAGGAACACCTTTTGGGCATGGATCAACTGCGCGACGGCATCGGCCTGCGCGGCTACGGACAGCGCGACCCCAAACAGGAGTACAAACGCGAAGGCTTCGCCATGTTTCAGGAGATGTTACGCCAAATAAAGGTCTCCGTATGCCGCGATTTGGCCTGGGCCAAAATACAGATACCCGGAGAGGACGAAACCTCGCCGTATGCCCGCATGGGTGAAGACGCGGCCTTGGCGCCCGAAGCCGATGCCCAAGAAGAAAAGGCCAGACAGCTTGGCTTCAAACACAAAGAAAGCAGAGGACTTTCCTACTCCGGCGGTGCCGCGCCGCGTAAGCCCGCCACAGTCAAAAGAGAAGAACCCAAAGTCGGACGCAATGACCCCTGCCCCTGCGGCAGCGGCAAAAAATACAAAAAATGCTGCGGGTTGAAAGCATAAAATAGACAAAACAGGATAAACTTGGGCAGGTAACCCCTCCCTCCTGAACCCGGACGGTGATTGGTTTTTTTCAGCCGCCCGTTGGAGGGTGATGTTTCAAAGTTGAAATGCTATAGATCGCAAAGGAGCCGGTGGATGAGTAATGTGGCTTTTGATGATATTACACCTAGTATAGTTGAAGATACTATTTTTGTTGATAAAATAGCGCAATTGGATTCCGCTCTTGAAGAGACGTATAAACCGCTTATGCGCGTTGATCACATATTAAACAGAAAATTAGTAAGTTTCCAGGCGAATAAAAATGTTCCTTTTTATCGCTGGTATAAATATAAAGAAGGATTTTCCGCGCATTTGGTTGCGTATTATATCAAGAGACGCGGGGTTTCCGCTACGC
>JAITGZ010000031.1 GCA_031280335.1 Deltaproteobacteria bacterium
ATGCGCGGAGAGTGTTAAGAGAGAGAGAGAGAGAGAGAGAGAGAGAGAGAGAGAGAGAGAGAGCAAAGATCATGCCATCAGGCTTCCAAACAAGGAAAGATTCCGCCCGACGACGCAAAGAAATTTTTTCAACCATTGCCATGTTTTCCTTCATAGGTCTGCCGGGCAACAAAGTCAACAAAAAAAATAACCATATTTATGGCGCCGCTATAGTAATGTACTGCCTCGCGGCGGCGGGCAAAGGCCCTGGGTGTAAAACAGGTAGTCTTGAGGAGGGAACCCCAACCCCCGCCCTCCTGACCCTGTTCAAGTTTTTTCAGCCGCAGTACGGCGGAAAAAACTGTTGAGGGGGTCAGGGGTGCCTTACCATTATGTCAAGGGACTGCAAGGACAAGGCTGCGCCTGGGCGAACATGCTCCTTTCTGATTCCCCCCGGATGGGGTTTGGGGCTATCGCCCCAAAAAAATCATTCCGCGTTCAAAAAAGTTTTAAAGGCCAGGTTGGCGGCGTACAGGTCCGCTTTGCTGGTCAATTCAAAGGGGCTGTGCATGGAGAGTACGGGCGGGCCGCAATCGATGATGTTCATGCCGTATTCGGCAAAGTGCATGGCCACGGTACCGCCGCCGCCCTGGTCCACCTTGCCCAGTTCAGCCATCTGCCAGGGTATGCCGGCCTTGTTCAGCAGCCCGCGCAGCCAGGCCACGTATTCCGGGTGGGCGTCATTGGCCGCGTATTTGCCCCGGCTGCCTGTAAACTTGCAAAAGCACGGGCCGTGCCCGAGCAGGGCGGAATTGAGTTTTTCGTGCAGGTCGGGCCAATCCGGGTCCATGGCGGCGTGTACATCGGCTGAAATACCCCGGCTGCGCAGCATTACTTCCGCAAAAAGCGCCCCGGGTTGCCAGCGGCGGAGCAGATCCTGCACGCAGTATTCAAAAAAGCGGGATTTGGCCCCGGTGGAGCCTTCGGAGCCGATCTCCTCCTTGTCCATAAAAACCAGTCCCTGGGTATGCGCGGGTCTGGCCTGCGCGCCGCACAGCAGGGCGTCCAGAGCCAAAAAAACATTTACCCGGTCATCCTGACCGTAGCCGCCGATCATGGATGCGTCCAGCCCCACCTCCACCGCCGGTCCGGACGGGACGGCCTGCAGCTCGGCGGAGTAGAGGTCTTCTTCCTTCAGGCCGTAGCGTTCGTGCAGGATATGCAGGATGCGCGCCTTGACCCTGTCCTGGCCTTCTTTCTCCCCCTGCGCATCCGCCTAGCCCCGGTCTTTGGGGCCGCGTTTCTTTTCCGGCAAGGGGCAATGGCTGAGGATGAGGTTCATTTTTTCCGCCTCAAAGGCGGCGTGCAGGGGTTTTTCCATCTGCTTGGCGGCCAGGTGCGGCAAAAGATCGGCAATGGTGAACACCGGCTCTCCCGGCCCTTCGCCCAAGGCCACACGCACGCTTTCGCCGTTTTCTTTCACCACCACGCCGTGCAGGGCCAGAGGACGCGCGAACCACTGATATTTGCGTATGCCACCGTAGTAGTGGGTCTTGGCCTGCCCCACGCCGCTTTGCTCCTGTAAGGGATGCTGCTTTAAATCCAGGCGGGGGGCGTCCGTATGCGCAAAAATCAGGTGCAGTCCTTGGTCCAGGGGCTTGCGTCCGCGCCGGGCCGCGAAGAGTGCCTTGCCCTGAAGCGGGCGCATGAATTTATCCGTACCGGGCAGATCGCTGAAACCAGCTTTGCGCAGAGCCGCCTGAACGTAATCCACGGTCTCGCGCTCCGTCTTGCAGCGGGTCAGAAAATCCAGATAGCGTTTGGAGAGGGCTTCCATATCCAGCCTGTCTTTGGCTGAGGCATAAACCTCCCAGCAGTTCTTCGATTCATATTCAAGTTCGGACATGTGGGTATTCCTGTTTCAGCGGCGCCCGCACCGGGCGGACGGGATTAACGGCCGTTGGAAAGTCTCGTGTCAGGCGTATGAAAAAAGAATTCCACCCGGCGGTTTACGGGGTTGGGTTCTTCCGCGCTGTCCGGCACAATGGGGCGGAAGTTGGCGTAGGAACTGCTGCGGATCATGGAAGGGTTGATGCCGCCGCGATCCACGATATAGGCGGTAACCGAAGCGGCCCTGGCAGCGGACAGCTCCCATTTGTCGCGCAATCTGGGCCGGCCGGTTTCCGCGCTGTCCGTATGCCCGCTGATGGCCAGATTAACCTTGAAGCGCTGCATCACCTGTACCACGGCCTGAAGCACTTTTTCGCCCTCCGCGCCCAAATCCACGCCATTGTTTTCAAAGTTCAAGGCCGAGGAGGTCCGCAGCAACACGCCAGCCTCGGTTGTTGCCATGGAGGTTTTTTTGCTCACCAGCTCATCCTGGAGCGTTTCGTCCAAAAAACGGTTTATGGCCAGCAGATTGAGCTGCTCCGGGGTGAGGTTTTCTTCATCCCCCATCTTTTCCACCGGAGGCGGCCCGCTAAAATCAATGACCGCCGCCCCGCTGTTGTAGCCGCCAGGATCCATAAAATAGACGGACATCTCCTTCTGCGTCTCCGGGGGAACCATGTTCAACACCCACATCAGCAAAAAGAAGGCCATCATGGCGGTTACAAAATCGGCATAGGCCACCTTCCATGAACTTCCGGCCATAAATGCGCTCCTAAAACATTGTGAAATTGCTTCAGCCTTTCAGGCTTGATTCCATTTCCGCAAAGGTCGGCCTGAACTTGGGCGGGATGGAACGCCGCCCGTACTCCAGGGCGATCATGGGTGAAAGGCCGCGCAAAGCGGCCATGACCGCCTCACGCACACAGTGAAAGTACATGGAACGTTCCTGTTTCAGGTTTTCCAGCTTGGCGGCGATGGGGCCGAAAAAACCGTAACAAAGCAGAATGCCCAAAAAAGTGCCCAGCAGGGCCGCGCCTATGGATTCGCCCAGCACCTTGGCCCCAGCGTCAAGCTTGCTCATGGTCAGCACCACGCCCAGCACGGCGGCCACAATACCGAAGCCCGGCAGGGAGTCGGCCATATGACTGATATTGCTGGGGGCGACATGCAATTCTTCTTGCAGGCTGTGCAGGTCCGTATCCATGAGATCATCCAGTTCATCGGCCTTGCCTGTGGTCAGGTAGGTACGCAGGGTGTCACTGATAAAATGGCACATTTGCATGTCGGCGCTTATTTTGGGAAAAGCCGCGAAAATCGAGCTGGCGGCGGGGTCCTCAATATCCTTTTCAATGCTGACCACCCCTTCCCGGTGCATCTTGCTGAACAGGGCGTAGAGCAGGCCCAGGGTTTGCAGATAGTGTTGTTTGTTCGGTGCCCTGGGAATGAACAGCCGGGGGATGTTTTGGCATACCTGGCTTAAGGAATAACTGGTGCCGGAAACCACAAAGGCCCCCAGGGCCGCCCCCAGGATGATCAGCACCTCGGAAGGCTGCCAGAGCAGGGAAATAACCCCACCGTGAATCATGTATCCGGCCAGGATGGAGCCGAAAACCACTATATAGCCTATAATCGCCAGCATTTAACGTTTGACCTCCGCTTTAAGGCCGCCCGGCGCGCCGGGATGCTCGCGTTTGAACGTTTGAATATATGAACGAAAGCCCCATAAGGCAAGCTGTTTATGCGCTTTGGCAAGTGGAATCAGCCGCATTGCGGCAAGGGCGGAACAGGGTGGGAAGAGCAATCTCGCTTTGAAATTGCTCCGGCGGCGGGGTTCGCGCAACACCGGCCCTTCTTGCCGGGGCAAAGGCTCCGGTAAAATCAAACCGCTCCATATTCCGGCAGCATCCAGTCTTTTTCTTCCAGGAGTTCCGAACTGAGTTCAGCCGGTATGGGACTCTTCCGATCAAAGGATTCCACCCCCAGATATTCAGCCAGCAGGGCGCGGCGGGCATGTCTTTCATCTCCTTCCGCCGTTTTTTCCCAGACCGCATCCTGAAGGGAGGGCGTAAAGGTCAGGCCCAGCGCGTCCAGGGAGCTGGAGAGCAACAGGGGGGCTTGGATCGCGGTTTCACCGGGCCTGCCGCGCAGGCGGGCTATCCAGGCCGCGCTTTTGAAAGGCTCCAGGCAGACTTGGCGGTGGGGACAGGGGCGGCTTTCCAGGCAGGGGGCGCAGGGGGGCACGCTTTGCCAGACCTTGTGTCCCATGCCGTAGGGGCCTGTTTCCCAGGCCCAGGCTGAAGCGAGAAAAAAGGCCAGCACCGGCGTGCCCAGATGCGCGGCCAGGTGCATAAGGCCCGTGTCCGGCGCGAGCAGCAGATCCATGCTTTGGATGACTCCAGGCAGATCTGTAAG
>JAITGZ010000144.1 GCA_031280335.1 Deltaproteobacteria bacterium
ACAAGGGCCGTCTGCTCGCCGAAAGGACAGCTCAGGAACAAACAAGGGCCGAACAACAGGCCAAAGAGCGCGCGGCGGCAGCCGAGCGTGAACGTCTGGCAGGCGAACGGGCCGCCATGAGCGAGAAACAACGCCTGGTGGCGGACTTTTGCCAAAAACTTGCAAAGCACCCGGCATTGCGACCCCGAGACGCCGGAGCCCTCATTTTGGTTGAATGCGCCGATTTTTTGGAAAGAGCCGTTACCTGGCCGGAGGCGGAACAGCGACAGTGCCTGGAAAAAATGGAGCCCTGGCTGAAAGCCAAAAACATGATTTTGGGCAGAAGCCAAAAAGAGATAATAATCAAGGAATGCCTGAAAAAACTACGCGGCGCGAAGGCCCCCCTTCGTTGAGGCGTGCCATGCCGGATACGCCGTTTATCAAAATTACCTTGCTTGAAGTCAATCCGGATCATACCTTGCATCTGACCTTCGAATCAGGAGAAAAGCGTATTTATGATTTCAAACCAGATTTGGAACGCAAAATTTTTTCTCCCCTGAAAAATATCACTCTTTTTTTACAGGCAAAGAATGATGTTTACGGCGTAGTCTGGACAGATGACCTGGATATCGCCGCTGAGCATCTCTACCGTAACAGTATCCCGGCCCTATAGACGGCCATATTGCGATGGCGGACAAAACATAAGGGAGCTTTGACCATGCTTTTAATCTCAACATGCGGGACAAGCCTGCTGACGCACGACCTGTCCGCTGATGAACGCAACAAGTTCGCCAGGCTGGCCAATAAAAAGGAACAAGACCTGAGCCGGGAAGAAAAAAAGTACCTTGATCGCCATGCCGCTGACTGCGGAGAAAAACTCTTGCAAGCGTCTCTGGAGCAGGCGCGGAAAATGAGCGCCGAAATCAACGGCATAGCCGCCGTCTATGCAGGTCAACTGCCCCAAGGGACATCCAACAGGCACATCTTTCTGCACTCGGATACCTATATGGGCGCATTGTCTGTTGAAATGCTGATGCGTTGGGCGCAAAACAACGGCCTGAACAATGAGTCCAAAACATTCCCCGGCCTGCATACGGCCAGCCTGGAAAGCTTCAGGCCGGCCATGTCCGAAGCGGCCCGCTGGTGCTGTGAGGAAATAGCGCCGCAGCGCAGTACGCGCGACCGCATTGTGTTTAACCTGACCGGCGGTTTCAAGAGCGTGCAGGGGTTTATGCAGACTCTGGGCATGTTCTATGCCGATGAAGTGGTGTATATTTTTGAAGGCTCCACAGAGCTGCTCCGCATACCGCGCCTGCCGCTGTCCATAGAGGCCGCCACCATGCAAATCATTGGCGAAAATGTCGTCTTGTTCCGAAAAATGGCCGCAGGCATCCCGCTGGATAAAGAAACATGCCGCGATATTCCGGAAACCCTGTTGGATGCCTACGGGCCGAATGCCTATGCGCTGTCCCCCTGGGGTGAAATTTTCTGGCACAGATATAAGGAGGCATACTATGGCAAGGCATTCATACAGGAGTCGCCCCTTCCTGAAAAAATAAGTTTCAGCAAAGGCTTTCTTGCTGATGTCCGCCAATTTGAGAACAATCCCCAAAAATTGGCCGAACTTAACGAACGGATTGATGATCTGACGCAATATTTTCTGGGGAACACGATAAGTATAAAACGCTTGAACTTCAAACTTTTGGAAGGAAATCCCGTGCCCGGCTGTACGCACGAGTTCTACGCTTGGCGTACCGGCGGGGCCTGGCGCTGTTTTTGCGTCTTTGACGAATACAAAAAAGACCTCTGCCACATCAAAAAACTTGGGCCGCATCTGAAATGACGGAAGATGCCGCATACCTTCGGCACTGTCGGCGCGGCGATCCGGAAAATTTCATCCCATGAGCGCCGCCTGACAATGCCCGCTGAACACCGGCAACCCGTCTGGCCCATTGCCCGTTACCGCTTTATTTTTGAGGCGCAAAGCGCCATTCACCTGCCGGAATACGCCGGGTCCATGCTGCGCGGTGCCTTTGGGCACGCCTTGCGCCGCATCGCCTGCATGACGCGGGAGCTGCGGTGCCCGGGCTGCCCCTTGTACGCCTCATGCCCCTATTCCTTGATATTCGAGCCCCCGCCCCCTCTTGCCCACGCCTTGCAGCGCTTCAGCGCCGTGCCCGCGCCCTATGTCGTTGAGCCGCCGGTGTGGGGGGAGTACGCGTACCCGCCCGGCACAAATTTGATTTTCAGCGTAACACTGTTCGGGCAGGCTTTGGAAAAATTGGCCCTGATTGTCTTCGCCTGGCAGCGCGCCTTTGAACACGGCATTGGGGGAGGCGCCGCCAAACTCAAGGATGTGCGCTTCATCGCCCCTCAAGGCGAAATGAGCGTATTTGACGCCAAAGCCAACCGGATCAGCGCGCATGAGCAACTGCTCAAGCTGCCTCCTTTAGCCGGTGAAAATTTTTGCCTGACCTTCACCAGCCCTTTGCGCCTCCAGGAAAATGGACGGGCCCTGCCGCCGGAAGGCATAACAGCCCGCGCCCTTCTGCTGGCCCTGGCGCGGCGGGTGAGCCTGCTTGCGGAGTTTCACGCCGGTTTCACGCCGGGATATGACTTTAGGGAAATGAACAAGCTCGCCGCCGCCATCGCCTTATCCTGCGATTTGCGCTGGAGGCACTGGGAACGCTGGTCCAACCGGCAAAAACAGAAGATGACCCTTAACGGCTTGACAGGCGTTGTACGTCTCTATGATGTTCCCACCCTTTTTCATGAAACGCTGCAGGTAGGTCAATGGACGCATGTGGGCAAAAACGCCGCCTTTGGTCTGGGGCGCTATATACTTGAACCGATTGGCCGATAAGTATCCTTGAAACACGCGTTGATTCACGAACGCTCCGCGCGGCAAGATAACTTTATGGGAAGAATACTATATGTCTCGCGCCCTGTTCCTGGTCTGTTACGATATTTCCGCGCAGGATCGCCTGCACCGCACGCATAAACAGGTGCAAGCCTATGCCGTGGGTGGGCAAAAGTCGTTTTATGAATGTTGGCTGACGCCTGCGGAACTGCGGGCGCTTAAGGATGGACTGGCGGAGATTCTGGATTTTGCGGAAGACCGTGTGCATTTTTTTCAGCTTGATCCCAGGATGCTGCCGTCTTTTTACGGGCAGGCCGCAAGGCAGTCCATACAGCCATTTTTAATTGTGTAGAAACAATTTAATAATAAATTGTGAAATTGTTTCCAGCGCCGAGCGGGGGCAAACGCACGTTTTTGGGCAAAACGATCTCCATAACAGTTGTAAACAGGAAAATATATGTCAAGCCTGTATGTGGACAGACGCGGCGTGGAATTGCGTTTGGATGGCGGTGCCATAGCCTTTTATGAAAATTCTGAGCGGGTCGGCACAGTACCCCTGGCACCGCTGGAGCGCATTTTTCTGCGCGGCGATGTCATATTGCGCTCCAGTCTGCTCGGCAAGCTGGGAGAAAAAAATATCGGGCTCATCACCCTTTCCGGCAGGCGCGCCGATCCCACGCTGATGCTGGCCAGGCCGCACAATGACGCGGCCCGGCGAGTGGCGCAGTATCACCTGTCG
>JAITGZ010000189.1 GCA_031280335.1 Deltaproteobacteria bacterium
GGTCCTCTTTGTAGATTGAGTCTTAAGTAACTAAAATCTATCAAAAAATAAGAGGATCCGCCATTCTTTTATGCAATATCCGGGCTAACCGTGTCCGCCCGCGCGGAAAGCGGGGGGATGAACGCAATTCAAAGTTCCATTAAAGGAGATAACCCCCATGACCCTGGATACCATACCCCCCAAGGCCCGCTACCAGGGCAACGGCGCGGCCACGGTCTTTCCCGTGCCCTTTCGCTTTGCGCGGGCGGAGGATGTGAAGGTTGTGCTGACCAGCCCTGACGGGTCGGATACCTGGCTGGAAGGCGATTTTGAAGTGCAGGGGCAGACCCTGATTTACCCCCTGGCTGGTGCCCCCTTGCCTGAAGGGTGGGCCATTACCATTGTGCGCCAGACCCCTTTGAAGCAGGAAACCGACCTGGAAAACGGCGGGGCCTTCAATGCCGAAGTGGTGGAGCTGACCTTTGACCATCTGGAAATGCAGATACAGGAAAACCGGGAGGAGATTGACCGTTCCATTAAATTGCCCGTTACCAGCGAAGAGAATCCTGATGATCTGATGAAGGAGCTTTTTGACGTGCGCGATCGGGCCGAAGAAGCGCAGGCAGGGGCGCAGGACGCGAGAGATCAGGCGCTGGCCGCGAGGGATGAGGCCGAAGGCGAGGCCGACCGCGCCGAAGGTGAGGCGGACAGGTCTGAAGAAGAAGCCGACCGGGCGGAAGCGGCTGCGGACAATATCACCAACCTGGCCGCCTGGCGTTCCGCCTGGACGCAGACCCTTACGGCGGACTTGCCCGCCGGGACGCCCCTGGCCGTGCCGGATGTGCGCGACTATGCGCAATTGGCTGTATCCGTGTCCGGCGTGCTGACGCATACCTACAGCGTGTCGCCCATTATTGACGCCATTATTTTCGCCGCCGACATTCCCTCCGGCGCGGAAATAACCGTGGAGTTCTTCAACATCCCCATCAGCGGCGTGGCCGGAGTGCTGGACTACTCCATGCTCACCGGGCGTCCGAAGGTGAACGGCATCGAGCTTATGGGCGACAAGAGCGGGGAGGAATTGGGTCTGGCCGTGCCCAATGAGCTGCATGTGAGCAACTCCTTTACAGCGGACAACCCCGCCGCCGGGCAGTTCCGTACCCTGCTGGCGGCCATTGCCGCCGCCGGTACCAGGGACAACATGAAGTTTTACCTGGGCAAGGGCAGTACCTTCGTGAATGACCTGGTCATCCACGACCGGCACAACTGGGCTTTCATCACCGAAGGCGAGAACAACACCATTGGCGCGAGCATTCGCTCCCTGTCCATCAGCGGCGCGAGCGATCAGATCAGTTTTCGCGGCGTGGATTTTCTGGAAAACCTCACCCTGGACACCGCGCCCGGCGGGCCGTTCAATTTCTCCTTCCGCAACGGACGGGTGGACGGCAACGTTACCGAGGAAGTGGCCTGCAAATGCTGCGGGGAATTGGTGGTGGTGCCGGAACTCATGGACAAGCTGGAAGCCCTGCGGGATGAATGGGGGCCAATCGTGCTGACTTGTGGGCATCGCTGCTTGAAGCACAACCTTGAGGTGGGCGGCGCTCCGGCCAGTCAGCATCTTAAGCTGGCCTTTGACTGCGTGTGCCCGGTATCGGCACAGGAGAAGTTCGCGGCCCTGGCCAAGTCCAAGGGCTTTACCGGGATTATCCGGTATCCCAACAAAGGCTTTGCGCATCTGGACGGACGGAGCAAGCCGTATGAGGGGGTGGGGTGAGATGGCGCTGCCGGGTTGAAATGCCTTAACGGACTTCCAGATACGCCTTGATTCGCTGCATGGCTTCCTGGATATTTTCCACAGAGCTGGCGTAGCTGAAGCGCAAATACCCCTCGCCTTCGCTGCCGAAGTCCACGCCCGGGGCCACGGCCACCCCGGCATGTTCCAACAGTTCATGGGCAAAAGCCAGGCTGTCATGGCTGAACTCGCGCGCGTCCGCCATAATGTAAAAGGCCCCCGCCGGGGAGGATTTGACCCCAAAGCCCAGGGCGCGCAAAAGTTCTATACAGATCAGGCGGCGGCGGTCATATTCCGCCGCCATGCGGCGGACGTCCGGCCCGGCCTCTTTCAGGGCGGCCAGGCCGGCCCATTGGGCCACGCTGCCCGCGCAGATAAAAAAATTCTGCTGCAGCGTATTCAGCAGGGGCACTAATTCGGGCGGAACCACCATCCAGCCCAGGCGCCAGCCGGTCATGGCATAGCGTTTGGAAAACCCGTCCACCACGCAGGCCTGATCGGAAAACTCCAGCACGGAAGCGACCCGTCCCTCATAATGCAGCCCATGATAGATCTCGTCCGAAACCAGGGACAGATCGGCCCCGGCGCAAAGTTCGGCCAGGGCGCGCATATCTTCGCCGGGCATGACGGTCCCCGCCGGGTTGGAGGGGGAGTTGAGCAGAACGGCGCGAGTTTTCGCGCCCATCACCGCCCGCACTTCTTCCGGGCGCAGCTGGAAGCGGCGCTCTTCCCGCACCGGCACAGCCAGCGGAGTACCCCCGGCGTTACGGATGAAACTTTCGTAACAAGCGTAGGCGGGGTTACCCATGATTACCTCGTCCCCCGCTTCCAGCATGGCCATGAACAACATGAGCATGGCCGGGGAGGAACCGCCGCTGATGACAATGCGCTCCGGAGAGACGCCAAGGCCGTATTCAAGCTGGTAATATTCGGCCACGGCCTCGCGCAGCTCCCATATGCCCAGGCTGTGCGTATAGCCTGTGTGGCCGTCGCGCATGGCCTTACGCGCCGCCTCCAGTACGCATTCCGGCGTGGGAAAGTCCGGCTGGCCCACGCTCAGTTTGATGATCCTGCGGCCGGATCGTTCCATTTCCAGAGCCTTTTCCAGTATCTGCATCGCCAGAAAAGGTTTTATGGAACGGCTTACGCTTCTTGACATTTTCAACTCTCCCAGAGGCACGCCTACCGGCCGGTATAGGCGGCTTCGTCAATAATCCAGCAAAGCCGGCCGCTGGTCGGGCGCAGCATTTGCGCGGGCAGGGCCGGTTCTTCCATCAGATTCAGGGCGGTGGACAACACATGATGCTTCTCTTTGCCCACAGCCATAACAATGCAGCAACGGGAGCTGTTCAGCAGCGGAAAAGTCATGGTGATGCGCGAACTTTTGAGATGATGGATGTATTGATCCGCCACCAGGCGCTGTTTTTCGTTCAACACGCAGGAATGAGGAAAGAGCGACCCGACATGCCCGTCATCGCCCACCCCCAGAAGAATGCAGTCAAAACACGGGATTTCTCCGGGAGGCAGGGCAAAGTTATCCAGAAGCAGCCGTTCGTACGCCTCGGCGGCCCGCACCGGTTCCTCCTCACCCTTCATGCGGTAAAAACGCGTGATGGGCACATGCGCAAGCAGTTCTTCCCTGACCACACGGTAGTTGCTGTCGGGATGATCCGGCCCCACACAGCGTTCATCCACCCAGTAGAGTACGGTTTTTTCCCAGTCAATACGCCGTCTCCAGGCCGGGGAAGAGAGCAGCTGAAACAAGGGCACCGGGGTTTTGCCCCCGGAAACGGCCAGGTTGAAGACCTTGCGCTGACGCAAAGCCTCGGCGCACTGCTCTTCAAGCATGGACGCGGTCCGTTCGGCTACTTCCAAAGGGCTTTCCGTTACCGTCAGGGATAGAAAAGTTTCACGCAGCATACGCCACCTCTTTATGTATCATATAAAATTATGATACTGCAATTGTCCGCCGTGGTTACAGCTCCAAAATTCAAACTAATGCGTTACCCCATAAAAAACAAGTTTATATTTCCGTGTTTTCCATTTATTATAGCCGAATTATGCTTGATAAAGCGGAAATGGCCGCTCTGGTTCTGGACGTTTTGCAGAGCCGCTACCCCCATGCCAGGCCGCATCTGGCCCACCGCAGCGCCTGGGAACTGCTGGCCGCGACCATTCTTTCCGCCCAATGCACGGACGAACGGGTGAACCGCATCACCCCGGAGCTGTTCCGCCGCCTGCCTGATCCCGCGGCCTTCGCCGCCGCCGCCGTGGAGGAGGTGGAAGAACTCATCCGCTCCGCCGGTTTTTACCATAACAAGGCCCGCAGCCTCATTGCCGCCGCCGGGGGAATCATGCGTGATTTCGGCGGGGAGGTGCCCAGCCGCATGGAAGACCTGCTCCGTCTGGACGGAGTGGGGCGCAAGACCGCCAATGTGGTGCTTTCCGGCGCTTTCGGCCTCAATGAGGGCTTGGCGGTGGATACGCACGTGGCGCGCATCTCCCGCCGTTTGGGGCTGACCGCCGCGGCCGATGCGCGGGAGATTGAGGCTGACCTGCTGCCCCTCTTTCCCCGGCGGGAATGGGGCGGGGTCAACCACCGCATGGTCTCCTTCGGCCGGGAAGTCTGCAAGGCCCGCAAGCCGCTCTGCGCGGACTGCCCCTTGGGCGTTCCCTGCCCCAGGCTGTAAATGCGGAGATAAAGGCGTATTTGGAGCGGGCGGCTTTGAAAATGCTTGGGGGAATTTACCCCCGGCGCTTACGGCCCAAGGGCGCAGTGGGCAAACCGGACGGGGGGATGGGGGGCCAAAATGGGCATGTTTACCCTGTGCGGCCATATGCCCGCCGCCCTTGGGCATAATGGCAAGGCACCCACAGGCGGGGCGCGGGGCGGCGGCCCCGGTTAACGGGGGACGACAACATGGACAGGACGGACCGCGATCACAGGCTTTGCGCCTTGATGTTCAAAAAATACATGGAGATATCCACGGATGGGGTGCTGGGGGTGGACGCCGCCGGCCGCGTGGTGGAGATCAACGCCGCCTATTGCGATTTTTTGGGCATCAGGCGGGAGGACGCCCTGGGCAAACCGGTGCAGGAGATCATCCCCACCACCAAAATGCTTGCCGTTATGGCGCAGCGTCTTACGGACATAGACTGCATCCATAATATCAACAATGAGCTTGTGGGCGTGATGACCAGCCGGGCGGTGGTGCTGGATGGCGATGTAACTGTGGGGGCCATAGCGCAGATACGCTTTATCAACCAGACCAATGAGCTGAACGAGCGTCTGAGCAAGCTCCACGCCGAAGCCCAGGGTTACAAGAAACAGCTCAATGCCTGCCGAAAAACGGGCATCAGCTTTGAGTCCATCATCGGCATGGAGCCTTGTATGGACACCTTGCGCGATCTGGCCATGAGGATAGCCGGATACGATCTGGCCGTATTGCTGCTGGGGGAAACAGGCACAGGTAAAGAGATATTCGCCCACGCCATTCACAACGCTTCGGCCAGGTCCGGCAAGCCTATGGTGGAAGTAAACTGCGCGGCCATTCCCGGAGAACTTCTGGAAAGCGAACTTTTCGGTTATGAATCAGGGGCTTTTTCGGGGGCGAGCAAAGGCGGAAAACCGGGTAAAATCGAACTGGCGCACAACGGCACGCTGTTTTTGGACGAAATAGCGGATATGCCCCACTCCATGCAGGCCAAATTGCTGCGCGTGCTGCAGGACGGCAAGGTGGAGCGCCTTGGGGGCGTAACCGCGCGAAAGGTGGATGTACGGGTCATTGCCGCGACCAATAAGGATATTTTCCAACTGGTGGAGAAAAAAATTTTCAGGGATGATCTGTACTACCGCCTGAATGTGATACGTTTGGAGATACCTCCGTTGCGTTTCAGAAAAAAAGACATCCCTTTGCTTGTGGAATATTACCTTGCCCAATTAAACCAGCAATATGAAGCGCAAAAATTTTTTTCCCGCGCGGCGGAAAAATCCATAAAATCATATTCATGGCCGGGAAATGTCCGTGAACTACGTAATGCCGTTATGCGATCCTTCATTATGGCTGATACAAATATAATTGATGTACATCATCTTCCTGATGAAATAGTTAATTGCGATAAAAAGCCTATAACACATGATAATATAGGTAATAAATATAAAAATCTTGACTATACATTATATAATACAGAAAAAGATATAATTATGCATACATTAAAAAACTGTAACTATAATTACATAAAAGCCGCTAAAATATTAGGTGTACATCGTTGTACATTATATAAGAAAGTAAAACAATATATGGACACGCTGGAAAATGTCTGACGCATTGCTGGTGTTTTTTCTCTTGCGTTACAAGGCACCGGCGGTCTGCGCATCGGCATGTTCAAAAGCCGAGGCCATGCGGTCGATTTCCCGCCTGTCCAACCCGTGGCTTTGCGCTACATCCCGCCACCGCGTTACACCAGCGCCGACCTCTTTGATGATCGTTCTGGCCTGATCAGGTGATAGCCTGAAGTCCTTGGCCACCGACAGCGCAAGATCAAGCGATGCCGTGCCATCGTCAAGATCGATGGTGGTGGTCAAAATGCGCGGCTTGACCTCCACAGGTGTGGGGTTCATGTCGTAGGCAGGAGAAAGCCGCCAACCCGTATGACGCTCATAAACGAAGCCGTGGTTACGCAAATGGTCATCGGTGTTTGAAATCAGAATGCTGAAAACAATTCTGCGCCACAGTCCGGCCAGGTCTGCCGAAGGGGCGGCTCCATACTGGCGCAGCGCGTCGGCAATCTCCAGATAGCTGTGCTGCTCGTTATCCTTGGCCTGAAGCATGCTCATGGCCGAGAGGAACGGGATGCGCGTCTCACCCACGCGGTCGAAGCGGCGAATAATGAGGACAGGTTTGTCCATGATCGTTTCCAGCCGCCATGCGGGCACGGCTAACCCGGCCCTTTCAGCCAGCGCCAGCGCGACAACCTCCCAGACCACAACATTGTAATCGTCGTCTTTGCGTGGAAATTTGGCGATGGACAGGTGGCCGTCCGTATCCCGCACCGAGGCTTGTGGCCGCGCTCCGCCCAGGGATGAGCCAGGTGCCAACAGGATGCGCAAATCCTCGGCGTTTTCCTCATGGGCCAGAAAACGCTCCGTAGCCGACAGCAGCCGTGGCAAATCCACCAGCGGCGGGATGGCGCTTTGCCCCCTGGGGGCGAGAAACGGGCCGTCAGGCGCGTCTGCAAACCGCAAGGCGCCTTGTCGCGCCTCGTCGTTGACCCCTAGCCGAAAATCCGCTTCACC
>JAITGZ010000236.1 GCA_031280335.1 Deltaproteobacteria bacterium
GAAGGCGTCCTGCGCCGTTTGAATCGATAGTGCCGTCCTTTTTGAAAAATGCCCGATGAAAAAACATGAGCAAGCTCAAAATTGACCAGGGAGAGCTTGCTCATGCAATATCCGGGCTAGGGAAACACTGATTAATTCGGGGATCCGCCCCGAACCCCACTGGGGGGAATAAGAAAGGGACATGTTTGCCCCGGCGTTGCTTTACCTCTGCCATCCCTCTGCACAACGGCAAGGCACCCTCAAGAGAATAAATCAGCGTTTACCTAGATCAGCTTCATCTGTTCTTTACCGCTGCTATGTATAGCCTTGGCGCGGCTGTGCCGCACCTCCAGCTCGGAGAGACGGCGCAAAAAAGGCGAAGGGGCCAGCCGATGGATCTTTCCATAGATCTGTCGTTCTTCCGCCCTGGATAGAAAAAGACCTTGTGCGGCCCTGGTCAAGCCCACATAAAAAAGGCGCAGCTCCTCCGCCAGGCGTTCACCCGTACAGGCGGCCTGTGTCGAGCCTACCCCCCGGACGTTCTCCCAAAATTCCGGCCCGGCAAAGGGAAGCAGGCCATCTTCCAAGGCAGGCAGAAAAACCATACGAAATTCCAATCCCTTGGCCGCGTGCAGGGTCAGCAACTGTACCTTTTCGCTTTTCAAGCTCAGCTCTTCCAATTCATTACGCAAGCTGATCCAGTTAAATAGTTCTGACCAACCCTGGTTCTGATCAAAGGCTTGGGAAAGTTGTTTGAAAGGTTTGGACTTCCAAAAGGCCGCGTCAAAAGGCTCACGGCTGCCGTAATAAGCGGCCAGGGCCTCCGGCCCGTGTGCCAACACCCGCTCCGGACATTCCACAGGCCAAAGATTTTGCGCCTGCTCCGGTTCCGCGTTCAAGGGCGGGTTTATACCCAGAACGCGCCCGGCCATACGCAGAATCAGAGCCACCCGGCTGTCTTCCCAAAAAACCTCGGCCGCCGGTTGGCTGAAGGGTACCCCGGCGCGCTCCAATGCCTGGGCAAAGTGCGGCATCAAGGCACGGCTGCGCAGCAGAACAGCGAAATCACCAGGACTGTACGCTTCCTGGCTATCCCCGGCGCTCTTCAGCAGGCTGTGGCTGGTGGCTCCCAAACAGGCGCGAATACGCCCGGCCACCCATGCCGCTTCGCTTTCCGCGTTATGCGCTTCAAAATAATATATCTCCGCCGGCAGAGGGCTTTTGGCCTCAAGCTCCCCCACCCCCGGCAGTTCCCTGGCTAAAACCTGGGCACAACGCAGTATCCCCTTTGCGGAACGAAAATTTTCCCGCAAGGTGATAATCTGAATACGCGGCCACTGCCGGGCAAAAAACTCCCCGGCCCGGCCATGCGCCCCCCTGAAGCCGTATATGGACTGATTCGGATCCCCGATGCCGAAAAAGCCCCGGCCCCCCTCTGGAATGATGGCCGCTATCAACTCAAGTTGCAAAGGGGACAGATCCTGGATCTCGTCCACCAGCACCTGGGTCCAACCGCTGTCTTCAGTATGCGCGGTCCCCGGACGCCGCCGGTAAAGCCAGAACTCCAGCAAGTCCGTATAATCCGCTTGTCCCCAAGCTGTTTTATGCTCATGGTAACGTTGAGCGCACTCTTGAAGCTCTTCGGGCACGGGCACACGTTTTTCGCGGCACAAATTAAGGGCATCCCAGGCCTGTCTGCGCCGTGGCGTGGCTTCCAGGGGGTTGGCACCGACAAAGACACGCCAAGCGGCCTCTTCATTAAGTACCAATGGGGCCGCGCCTTTAGTCTTGTACCAAAAATCCAGGGCCAGGGCATGGAGCGTGTCGCTGCGGGGCAGCGCAAGCTCCCCCTCCGGCGTCTGCGCCCACCGCCGCCCGCTAAAGGCGGCCCGCAAGCGCTCGTCCAGCTCTCTGGCGGCGCGGCGGGTGAAGGTCAGGGCCAATATTTCCCCCAGGGGAGTTCCTTCTTCCGCCAGGCGTAAAATACGCGCCACCAGGGTATGTGTCTTGCCTGTACCAGGGCCGGCAAGGGCCAGTACAGGGCCTGGGCCGGCTAATACGGCCGCACGTTGCCGTGCGTTCAAGCCTTCTGTATAACTCCCCCCTTCAGTCTTTGAATCTCCGGGGCCGGCGGCACTCTCCGTACTGTCCGTTTTTTGAGGCGTGGAGGGTGTGGCGGGAATAAGCGCGGACGGCGCGAAGGAGTCGGGCACAGGCGAAGATGCCGCTGGGACGGGATATTTTGCAGCCTCAGGTTTAGTTGCCGAGGATGCGGCAGGGAGCAGGGCCGTCCGCGCCGCGCCGCATTTTAAATCACGCCCCTCTTCCGATCTGAAAACGCGGATCACCCCAAATTTCCCGTCATATCCTCCCTGGCGGATGACCTCACCCCGGCGCATACGCACGATGCCCTCGGCCAAAGCGCTGGATCGGCGGGCCAAATCATCCGCCGGCGTCTGGAGTAGAATATCCAGCTCCGCCCCGAAGTCGCGCAGCAAACCATGATAAAAACGCGCCACTTTCTGGCTGTTTACCCCTGCTCCCAATATCTCGCCCACTATTTCAGGCAGAGGGATCAACGAACAAAAGGCTTCATCCGGCCGATAGAGCGGCGCGGAGCGATCCGCCAGCTCCAACACGCGGTTCAGCACACCCACTGTCAACGGTCTGCCGCATACCGGGCAGATGCCCCCCAGGGCGCGAGTTTCTTCTGGACTCAGCGCCACCGAGCAGTCCCTGTGTCCGTCAAGGTGGTATTTGCCTTCGTCCGGAAAAAACTCGCAGGTGCCCAAAAAACGCGTGTCCGCCCCTTTCCCGCCGTCCGTGCGCAAGGCATCGAAAATACCGGTATAGCTCATTTCACCGCTGAACAGATTGGCTTCACGGGCCAGTTTTTCGCCGGAATGTGCGTCAGAATTGGAAACCAGCCTGAAACGGTCCAGAGCGCTCAGACGGCGGTTCATTTCCGGGTCGGAAGAAAGACCGGTCTCCAGGGCGAAGATATGCTCGCTTAATGGGCCGAAACAATCCTCAATGCGGTCAAAGCCGGAATTGGAACCGAAGAGAGAAAACCAAGGTGTCCAGATATGCGCCGGTATAAGATAGGCATGCGGGTCGCTTTCCAGCACCAGCTCCAGCAGATCTCTGGCATCCAGACCTAAAATTGGGCGTCCATCGGATTCCAGATTGCCCGCCTGGCCCAATTTCAAACAAAACCTATCCGCCGCCTCAAAATTCGGCATGAAGACCAGATTGTGTATTTTGCGCACCCGCCCGTCGCGCTTATAGATGGAGCTGATCTCAGCCTGAAGCATGAAGCGGATCTCTCCCACCCGTTCCCGCATCAGGGGGGTGTCCGCCAAATCAGATAAAAGCGCGCCCGCTTCTTCCGGCCGCTTCAAGCGGTAAAGCCCGCCGTCCGGTACAGGTTCCAGCGCTTCCGCGAGCTCGGCCCGCCAACCGGGGTGGGTGAAATCTCCGGTGCCTAGAACATGCAGGCCCTTAAGAGCCGCCCAGCCTGCCAGAAGGGGCGCGTTCAACCTGGAGCTGGTCGCTCTGGAAAAACGCGAATGGATATGCAGGTCAGCTCTGAATTCCTGTTTGTGCATGCGGACGCCGGATTTCCATCAAATTGGCTCTTACCCCTTGTTCAGCTCCTTTTCCTGAGGGAAAATAGGCAGATAGCGGTAAGACAAACTCAAGAGCAACGCGCCATACGCCAGAACCAGAATACTGGCCGCCCACTCCACCCAGTTGGGGGTATAGAAGGCCCACTGATCGAAAGGCAGCACCGGTATGGCCAGGGTCTGCACCGTCATGACATAACGGTTGATCACTATGCCTGCACAATCCAGGATGGCGGCGGCATAAAAAAGTCCAGGCCGGTCACGCAGGGATTTTTTGACCAGAATAATGCAGGGGAGAAGTCCACATACAAAAAGCTCCACCACCATAAGCCATTTGCCGTAAATCCAGCCATGGAACATCTGGTCAAAGCTCATGCCCGAACGGTGGGGCAGGGTATCCGCAATCCACCACCATGTATCCAGGAACTTGAAAAGCATATAAACGCAAAGCATGGTGCCGGCGATCTTGCCCATGAGGCTTTTTATTTCCCAACTGACCAGCTTTTTGCCGGTGATCTTTTCCATCAAGCTGGCGATGAGTACGGTAAAAACCGGGCCTGACCCCACAGCGGAAAGCACGAACAAAAAGAATGTCCAGGGCCAGACGAAAAAGCCTTCGCGAAAGGCGTAGGGGCGCCCGAACATAACCCCGTACATGCCGCCCAGGGAGCCTTGATGAAAAGTGGAAAGAAAAGCGCCTATACCTGCGAAAAGCGGCATAAAAACATGAAAATTATGCGCCAAGGTCTTGAGCAAAGGTATGCGGTTGAGTTGACGCTGCTCCAGAACAAGGGGCACATACTCAATGACCAGCACGGTGCAATAACAGGTGATGCAGAAAATGACCTCGGTGAGCATGGAGTGGACATTGGCATGCCAGTAGCCGAACCATGCGCGCAGTGGCTGGCCGATGTCCAGCACCAGAATGAGCATCGCCCCGGAATAACAGATAAAGCCGACGATTACCGCTAGGTTGATAATGTTTTTGAGAGGATCGATATTGAAAATATAGCGGAGCAGGCCGCTGAAAAAAGCTCCGGCCCCCAAAGCGATCACCGCCAGATCAAAGGTAATCCACAAACCGAAACCAAAGTAGTCATCCAGGCCGGTTACACCCAGACCGGTACTGAGTACCTTAAAG
>JAITGZ010000054.1 GCA_031280335.1 Deltaproteobacteria bacterium
CCGGATGATCTTGGGCCGAACCGGGTATGAAGAGCAGGGCGTTGAACTGCACCGGCGCGTCCACGGAAAGGTGGATGGTTTCCAGGGGCGGGGTTTCGTCATAGGTGAGGTATTTGTAAAAATCGGCGTACTGTTCCTGACTGACGGAAAACTTGGGCTCGCGCCATATGGCCGGGGTGGTGTTCACCTGCTCCCCTTCCAGGTAAATGGGAAAGGGCAGGAAGTTGGAATGTTTGCGGATGACGGCCTGCAGGCGGTATTTTTCCAGAAATTCCGCAGCGTCCTTTTTGAGTTTGGCCTTTATGATCGTGCCGCGCTTGCAGGCGGCGGCTTCGTCCTCTTCCGCCGGTCTGATGCTGAAGCCTCCTTCGCCGTCGGACTTCCAGACAAAGGGGGCTTCTTCGCCCAGGGCGGATTTGGAGATGACCTCCACTGTTTCGGCTACCATGAAGACAGAATAGAAACCCACCCCGAACCGGCCGATGAGCTGCGCGGCCTTGGGGTTGGAGTCCGCGTCCTGCGCTTCAGACGCGGGGTTTTCCCGGGCAAAGCGTTCTGATCCGGAGCGGGCGATGGTACCCAGGTGATCGATGAGTTCTTCTTCGCTCATGCCCAGGCCGGTATCGGCAATTTGGAGAATCCCCGCGATTTTATCCACGCTCAGGCGTATTTCCAGGGGCAGGTCCGCTTCCCGGATGTTTTCGCCCTTGCTGCGCAAAAAACGGAGCTTATCCAGGGCGTCGGAGGCATTGGAGAGAAGCTCGCGCAAAAAAATCTCCCGGTTGGTGTACAGGGAATGGGTGAGGATGTTCAGAACCTTCTTGGTCTCCGCTTTAAATTTATGGTTTTTGAGGCTGCTCATTTTCTGCTCCTTGACGTTCAGCTAAAAATATTTCAACTTTGAGATTATATTTTGGAACCATCACCCCAGTCCCCATTGGGGGGATCATATGCTCTGAGAGCGCAATGCTATAAATAATCCGGCGAAAAGTACGATAAAACATAATTGAAGGGCGTCAAGGGCGTCGCCGTGCGTCAAGTCCGGGGATAGCCCCGGACCCGTGCCAGCGTGGAATGATTACCGGATCGTGTTCTGAAATTTACGCTCTGACCACCTGGCCCATGCCGGCGGGGAATGATTCCCCGTACCCCTTTATCGTTGGCCGTGGATTTTTTATTGTCTTTTCTTGTTGAAGTGTTATGCTGGCGGAACGAAAGGTTTTTTATTCTTAAGGAGGCTTGTCGCCATGAAGAAAGTTTTTGCGTTGGGGGTGGCCCTTGTCCTGGGCGTATTCGTGCTTGCCGCTTCAGCCGCTGAAAAACCCAAGGTTCCAGCGGACGGCCTGAAGATGGACCGGGTGAAGAAAGTGGTTGTTTTCAACCACTCCACCCACGAAAAAGGCATGACCTGCGTGGATTGCCATCATCTGGTGGATGGGGTGGAGGATTACCGCTCCTGCGCCACCGCCGGCTGCCATGACAAGCTGGACCAGAAGGACAAGAGTATCAACTCTTATTATCAGGCTTTTCATAAGGCCAAAGGGGCCAAGTTTCAGACCTGCGTTTCCTGCCATACCAAGGAAGCGGGCGCGGATAAAGAGCGCAAGCGCGAACTGGCCGGATGCGCCAAATCCAAGTGCCACCCCGCCTAGAGCATATTAACACGGTGGGGGATTTTCAAGCTTGAGCCGGGCCGGGGGCTGCCCCGGCCCGGAAAACGCGCCTTTGAGCGCTCCGTTTGTTTTTTTGTCGCAGAACGCAGGTTCTGTTGGGTTAAACGTTTGATCCACGTCAAGCACATGGCCGGATGACAAGATGGCTGATGAAGAAATTATTGAATTAACCGATATTGTAAAGCCCGGACAGGCAGCGGGGGCGCGGCCGGGGGCCGGGCCGGGTGACGCTGCGCCGGAACGGGCTGTTGCTGGCGGCTCGCCCCAGGAAGAGGGGCCCAAAGAGGAAGTGAAGGCGGAAAAAAACGAATTCGGCGCGGATTTTGACGCCCTGATGCAGTTTGACGCCTTGCTGCGCAAAGAGGTTACCGGCGGAAAGGAAGAAGAACAACCTAAAGACCCCCTCAAGGTCTCGGCCGCGCCTGTGACGGACCCCACGCCGGCGGGCCATGTGGTCGATCCCAATGAAGAGTTGAGCCTGCCGCCCCTCTCCGACCTGGATTCCATCCTGAAAGAGCTGGGGGTCAGCGATACGCCGGGTAAAGACAGACCCACGCCCCCCACCCCGCCCCAGGCCGTTTCAACGCCGCCGGCACCGCCTCCCGTTGCCCCGGCTGCCCCTCCGGCAGCCCCGTCAGCTCCGGCCCCCGCCGTTACGGCACCCGTTTCTTCTCCCGTTGCCCCGTCCGCTCCGGTGGTGTCCGCTGCTCCGCCGCAAGTCGCCGCGCCTCCGCCTCCCGTTGCCACGGCTGCTGTTACGGTGGCCCCTCCGGCCCCGCCGGCGGCGGCCCAGACCCAGATGGAGCAGTTGGATTTGGCCGCTCTGGCCGCCGGTGTGGCCGCAGCCCAGGCCGCGCCTGCGCAGTCCGTTCCGGCCGCGCCGCTGGCGGCCCCTGCTGCGGCTGCGAGCGACGACGTTGACATGGCCGGCCTGGATACGCTTTTGGATACAGTATTGGCCGCCGCCCCCAGAAGCGCCGCCCCCAGGCAGGCCCCGGCGGTACCGGTGCCCGTGCCTCCTTCCGCCGCGCCGGCGGCCCCCGCCCCTGTTCTTTCTCCTGTGGCTCCCGCCGCGCCGGCGGCGGTTTCCACTCCGGTTGTTTCTCCGGCGGCCCCCGCCGCCGCGCCGCAAGCGGAGAGAAAACCGGCCAAAGAGGCGCTTCCGCCGGAGGCGGTTAAGGGTGTACTGGATAACTTTGCCGGGGCGTTAAGCCAGCCGTCCGCCGCAAGCGCGCCTGCTCCCGCCGCCGCGCCGGCGGCGGTGTCCACTCCGGTTGTTTCTCCGGCGCCCTCCGCTCCCGCGCCGCAGACGAATAGAAAACCGGCCAAAGAGGAGCTTCCGCCGGGAGAGGTTAAGGTAGTACTGGATAATTTTGCCGGGGCTTTGAGCCGGCCGTCCGCCGCAAGCGCGCACCCGGCCGTTCACGCCGCAGATCAGGCGGAACACGCCCATAAACAGCACCATATCGTCAGTACAGCCGCCCCCGCAGCCGCCACCGCCAGGCCGATCAAAACCGTGTCCCTGGGGCAGACGTCCGTGGTTAAAGCGGCGGACAAGACACCTGAAACGGACGCGGCCCTGGTTTCTTTGCGCGCCGAAGCGGAAAACCTGCGCAAAGAACTTAGCTCGGTCAAGGCGGAGCTTGACGACCTGCGCCTGAATATGACCAAACATGCCGCCGCCGCCGCCGCCAAGGTCATTCGGGAAGAAATCGTCGCCTTGCGTAAAGAAATGCGCTGAAGCGCCGCGCGGGCCGATGCGTAAAATCATCCCCCGCGATTTTGCCTTGTAAATATGAGATAATAAAAGAGCAGGGGTCTTATAGGGTTTCTCTCTTTTTTTACCCGTCCGGTGTCCGCCGCTGTGGCCGGAGACCATTCCCCAGGACGGGTTTTTTAGCACACAGCAGCTTGGGCATTGCGCATATTGCCGGGCCGCCGCCCCAAACCCCCTCGCGGTTTTCAGCCGCATGGCGGCGAAACCCGCGAGGCACCGCCGTGATGCTCAAAACCGCTGTTGGAAGCAAGATACCCTGGCCTATCGGTATTGGTGATGAAAAAGACAGATGAAGACATGTGGGATCGCCGCTCTTTAGAAGCCTTTAAGGCCGCCAAGGAGATAGCGATCAAATTTATTGAAACCGGGCGCGTTTCTCCGGCTAATTTCGTGGAAGTATTCCCCGAAATATACAGGGTATTATGCAGCTCCACGCTGGAAAAGCATCCGGAACAAAGCCCTGCGGCCCCGGACGCGGCAGTTGCAGAGACCGGGCGCACGCATGGCTGAACCCTCCAGCCTGTGCGCGGGCTCCAGCCGCAGCGCCATGCGCGGGCTTTTTGCCGCCATTGCCCCGGCCTATGATTTGCTCAACCATACCTTAAGCCTGGGCCTGGATATCTATTGGCGCGGAACGGCAATACGCCGCCTTGCCAATGCCCCGCCCGGCCCCTTTTTGGATTTGGCCGCCGGCACTTTCGATCTTTCCATATCCATAGCCTCGGCCTACCCAGGCAGACTCATCCTGGCCGGAGATATATGCCTGCCCATGCTGCAACGCGGCCTGAACAAAATATCCAGGGCGGCCTCAAAAAAACAACCCTTCGGAAGGATCAGGCCGCTAAACGCCGATGCCTACAACCTGCCCCTGCCCGATAACTCCCTGGCCGCCATAACCGTGGCCTTCGGACTGCGCAACATGCTGCCCCGCCGCCCGGCCTTGAGCGAAATGCTGCGCGTTCTCAAACCGGGCGGGCGGCTGCTGATCCTGGAACTCAGCCCGGTACAAAGAAAAATATGGGGCGGACTGTACAACCTTTACCTGGATAAATTCCTGCCGCGCCTGGGCGGACTGCTCTCCGGTAAACCGGAAGCCTACAACTACCTGGTGCGCAGCATAAAAAACTTTCCCCCGGCCGAAAAACTGGCGGAAGAAATGCGCCAGGCCGGATTCATAGCAACGGATTACCAACCCCTGAGCGGCGGCATTGTTTACGCGCATAACGCGCTTAAACCCTGAGAGGTATATAATCCTGGGGAGGGAACCCCACCCTCCTGAACCCTTTCAATTTTTTCAGCCGCTATACGCGGCTGAAAAAACGGTGAGGGGGGCCGGGGTGCCTTACCATTATGCCAAGGAACAGCAAGGATAAGGTGGCACTCGGCAGACATGCCCATTTCATAGCCACGAATTGGAATTTGGATGGAGTTTGGGGTTATAGCCCTGAAGTTGGAATTTGGGTGGTTTTGTATGTATAAGAGTATTTTGCGGGCGGAAGAAAAGGAGATCAGCGCGGCATTGCTGCGTGAGGTTGAGGCATTGGAGCCGGCGGCCCGGCCTTTGGCCAGGCATGTGATTGAGGCCGGCGGCAAAAGAATCCGACCGCTGCTGACTGTACTCATGGGCAAGGCTTTGGGCTGTGGTGATCCGTTGCTTTACGCCTTGGCTGCGGGCATAGAGCTTTTGCATGGGGCCACGCTGATGCATGATGATGTGTTGGATGTGGCGGAGACGCGCCGGGGCGCTCCGGCGGCGCACACCGTCTTTGGGGCCGGGCGGGCGATTTTGGCCGGGGATGTGCTTTTGGCCGCTTGTATGCGCATCATGCTGCGTTCGCGCAAGTTCGACATTATTGACAGTGTGGCTCTGGCTGCGGCCCAGACCGCTGCCGGCGAGGTGGAGGAGATGGATAATCTGCGCAATGTCCGTCTGGATTTTGACGGTTACATGCGCATTATCATCGGCAAGACGGCCAGACTGGTAAGCTGCGCCTGTGAGATCGGAGCCATGCTGGCCGGGGCCGCAGCGGAGCGCATTGGGGACGCCGCCGCCTTCGGCCTGGAGTTGGGCATTGCCTTTCAGTTGGTGGATGACGCTTTGGATGTGGCACCGGAGAGCGTAACCGGCAAACCTGTGGGCGGGGATTTGCGCGAGGGCAAGTTCACCTTGCTGGCGCAATTTTATTTGGAAGGCCTGCCGCAAACGGAGCGGGGGCATTTTTTACGCGGCTTTAGCCAGGGGTCTTTCAGCGAGGCGGAGTTGCGGGAGCTTGTTTCGCGCATGCGCGCCTGCGGCTGCGCCGAACGTTTGCGCGCTTTGGCCGGCGAGCATTTGCTCAAGGCGGGGCGGCATTTGGAGCGTCTGCCTGCGGGGCGCGAAAAGGACACGCTGGGTTTTTTGCTGAACTATATCAAGGAACGGGATCATTAGGCATGGCTGAAAGCAAGCTTTACCGCATGGAGACGCGTGTGCGTCCCGACCTGCCCGATCCCGCCGGACGCGGGCTGCCGGGCAGGCTGAAG
>JAITGZ010000152.1 GCA_031280335.1 Deltaproteobacteria bacterium
GTTTTTAGCCGCTTTGCGGCTGAAAAACAGTAAGGGGGTCTGGGGGGAATTATTCCCCCCAGCGGGGTTCGGGGCGGAGCCCCGAATTAATCAGTGTTTCCTAAACTTTGATATTGCGCATATGATCCGGGCTGGCTCTGTTGGTGCGGCGCGGGGGCAGCGCCCCTCAAGCGTTTCAATTTTGCGCTGTTCCACGCGGCGGCGCCAGCAGGCCGAGCAGTTCTTCCATGTTATCCACGCGCGTTATCCTCCACAGGGGGCCGTTGCCGCTCAGGTTCAAACGGAGCGGGTAAACGGTTCTGCTGCCCTCATCATACAGGCCGACCTGGATCAGGGCGTTTTTTTCGTCCTGCCGCAGGAGTTTTGCCGGCAAAAGGAATGTTTTGCGCGTAAAGGGCACGCCCAGTTCGGCAAAAACGCCGCCCTCCATGAGTGAGCGCGCGGCATGGGGCGGCGCGGCCCCGGCAAAAGCGCCGCTTTCCACCCCATAGGCGATGAATTTGCGCAATTCTGCCGCCAAAAAAGTCTTGGCCGCCCCCTGGAGGGTTTCGCCGCCGGAGTTCAGGGCGGACAAAGCCGCCGCCAGGGGAGGGCTGAGGGGCAGTTCGCCCCGGCCGGCCTTGGCATTGATTTGGGGCAGGTTTTCCGTTACCGCCGCGTCCAGAATGCCCTCCATATCCACCCGTTGCAGCACAAAGGCGCTGTCGCGCTCCTGTATGCCACGTTGCAGCAATGCGGGCAAGTCGGCCGGGGTCTCCGTCCCCCCGGCGTTCGTCTCGGCCGCCGGGGCCTGAAGGGGGACGATCAACCCCAAGAAGAGCAGTAAAACGAAAAAAACGCGCATATTATTACACCTTAGGGCATTTTACGTTTGAAATCGCGTAGTTATCACAGTGGAAACAGGACGGCAAAATTTTTATCCGCTATGGCCTCGCCGGCAATACGCCGCGCCTCCGCCGCATCCAGGGCGATTTGTCTTTTCAGTTCTTCCGGCGAGGCGAATTTGCGTTCCGGCCGCAGAAAGCGCAAAAAGTAAAGCCGCAGTTCCTTGTCATATAAATCGCCCGCAAAGTCCAGCAGGTGCGCCTCCAGAACTTCCCGGCCGTGGTCGAAGCTGGGGTTCAGGCCCAGGTTGGCGGCAGCCGGGCAGAGGGCTGTGTCTGTTTTGGCCAGGCAGGCGTAAACCCCCCGTGGGGGCAGGAGCAGCGGTCCGGGGTCGATGTTGGCGGTGGGAAAGCCCAAAAGCGGGCCGCCCCGTCCCGCGCCGCGCTGTACCGCTCCACATACGCTGTGCCGGCGTCCCAGCATGGCGGCGGCCTGCTCCAGCGCGCCGGCGCGGATGGCCTCGCGCACAGCGGTGGAGGATACCGGCCCCGGCACCTCGCAGCCGGAAGGCGCGCCCACTGTGGGGGCGCGCTCCACGCTGAAGCCATAGTCCGCCCCCAGGCGGCGCAAAAGTTCAAACCCCCCTTCCCGGCGGCGGCCGAAGCCCAGGTCGTGTCCCAGCACCAGGGCCTTGACTCGCAGGGAGCGGACCAGGGTTTCACGGGCGAATTCCTCCGGGCTTTGCCCGGCAAAGGAGGCATTGAAGGGCAGCACCAGGGCGTAATCCACCCCCAATCTGGCCAGCATGGCCAGTTTGTCCGCCGTACAGGTCAAGGCGCGCGGGGCGGAGCCGGGGCTGAAAAAATCCAGGGGGTGCGGGTCAAAGGTTATGACTGCTGCGGGCAGCCCCAGAGAACGGGCTTTGGCGGTGAGACAGCCTAACAAGGCCTGGTGGCCCAGGTGTACCCCGTCAAAATTGCCCCAGGTCGCCGCCGAGCCCCGCAGCAGGCAGGACGCTATTTCATCAAGACTATGCGCAAGAATCACGCCAAGCTCCTTACAAGCGCCGGGCCGCAGCCTGACCGTCGTCCGCCGTCAAACGACAAAAAAACTTCTCAGGTCGCGCAGGAGTTTTTCTGCGGCGTCCAGTATCTGCGGCGTGTCTTTTTCCACTGTGAGCCAATTGTCGCTTTTGGCCGCGAATTCCAGGTCATCGGCCATGCGGCCCAGGGAATTGGCGCAGATATCATAGCTTGCGCTTTTGAGTCCGCGCATGGTCACGGCGTATTCTTCCAGTTTATCTGCGGATACAGCGCGCAGTTTTTCCAACAGGCGCGGCGTATGCGCGGCATAAGAACGCAGTACGCGCATATAGGCCGCTTCATCGCCATAGCGCCGCACCCCTTCATCCAGGCTGATGCCTTTAAGGTGGCGGCCTTCCAAAAAGCTCAAGGACGACAAGGCCAGCTTGCCGGCGGCTTCTTTTTCTTCACGGGCGCGTTCCGCCAGACGCAGGGTCTCCGGGGTTTGACGGTCGCGGACGTATTTGTTCAGCATACCGTCCAGGAGTCTCACGTCAACCGGTTTGGAGATGAATTCGTTGAAGCCGCTGGTCAAAAACATTTTTCTATTGCCCGCCAGGGCGTTGGCGGTCATGGCGATGATCGGCACCGTGCGGGCGTACTCCGTGCCGATCTCCTCACGGATGACGCGTGTGGCCTCCATGCCGTCCATGTGCGGCATCATGTGATCCATAAAGATTATATCATAATCGGCCTGTCGGCGGATTTTGTCCACGGCCTCTTTCCCGTTGGAGGCGTAGTCCAGCGCCAGTCCGTAAGGGGTCAGCAGGGCCTTGGCCACATCAAGATTAATGGGTAGGTCATCCACAATCAGCGCCTTGCCGTAAGGCATATGAGCGCGGTCCAGTTTTGCGGGGGCGTAATCTGCCGCAGCATACGCCGCGCCCGCTCCATCATCCGGTACCAGTTCCTGGCGCAGGCGTACCTTAAAAGTACTGCCCTTGCGGTACTCGCTCATTACCATAATGGATCCGCCCATCATTTCCACCAGATTGCGGGTGATGGCCAGACCCAGTCCTGTGCCCTCAATATGCCGGTTGGCGCTGACGTCAAACTGGCTGTAAGCGGAAAAAAGTCTGGCCTGATCCTCCTTTTTTATGCCGCGCCCGGTGTCGCGTACGGTAAAAACCAGCCAGGCGTGCGCGTGTTCCCTCTCCCAGCCCATGTCCAGAACCACCTCTCCCTCGTCCGTATATTTAAAGGCGTTGGAGAGCAGATTGTTCAAAATCTGCTTGACGCGCAGCTCGTCCCCCCGCAGAAAGGCGGGCATGGTTTTATCCATATGCAGCTTAAAAGATATGTTCTTGTCGCCCATGAGCAGAACATTCAGCTGCACCACATCGTTAATCATGGCTGAAACGTCATAGTCGGCCGGAAGCAGGGCGAGAGAACCTGATTCAATTTTGGATATATCCAAAATTTCGTCAATGATCCCCAAAAGAATGGAGCCGGAATTATATATCTGTTTCAGATGATCCAGGCTGTCCTTGGGCAGACGGTTTTGCAGCTCCATCCCGGACAGGCTCATGATAACGTTCATGGGCGTGCGGATCTCGTGGCTTATGGCCGCCAGAAAATTACTCTTGGACTGGGAAACCATGCGCGCTGCCTCTGTTTCCACTTCCAGAAGGCGATGGTGTTCGTCCGCTTCACGCATCTTTTGCTCATGGGCTAAAACAGGACGCAAGTCTCTGGAATAACTGGCTATACGGCGTTCGCCCTTCCAGTTTACGTGGATCATGGACGTTTCCACAGGTATGAGTTCACGTTCAGCGCTTAGATACATCCAGCTAAAATTCATCCGGCCTGCGGCGATTACTTCTTGAATAACCGCCTTCATCTTGGCGCGGCTGGGCGTTCCGTCCGGCTGAAGCTTAGGACAAAAATCATAAAAATGCTTGAACAGGGTGGATCTGTCCGTAACTTTGAACATCTTCAGCGCCGCATCATTACAGTAAAGAAAATCTCCGTTTATGTCCCTGAGAGAACAAGCCAGCGGGGCTACATCCAGCAGCAGCCCCACCGGGATTTTTTTATAGCTTGCGTTATTGATGCGCCGCCGGTAGAAGAAAAAAGCCGTTTGGGCACCGGCGGTCGA
>JAITGZ010000227.1 GCA_031280335.1 Deltaproteobacteria bacterium
GCTGTCGCTATCCGTAAGGCGGCCTTGCCGCCTAACGGCTACCGCAAGGATAAGGCTGCGCATGGGCGAACATGCCCCTTTCTTATTCCCCCCAGCGGGGTTCGGGGCGGATCCCCGAAGTAATCAGTGTTTCCTTAAAATTCCCTAAATCACTTCGGCCAAGCCCGCTGTGTGGTCTTCAGTTACTGCCTGGCTGTCTTCAAAACGCAGAACAAGGCGTTGCTTCTGCCTCGGCGCGGCAAGCAGGGTGTCGTTGGCTTTTTTCAGGCTTAAAAAATCTTCGCGCGGGCCGAAAAAAGTCATGGCTGTATCCAGAAGCCTCTTGTTGTCTTCCAGGTCGCCTTCCTGCAGGCGTTTAAGGGCTTCGCGCAGCAAAACCGCATCCAGGCCGCTTTCTTCCGCCGCGAAACATTCACAGGCGAACTGGTCGGCTTCAAAATCCCGCAGCACGGCCTTGGGGTGCTCCATGCGGGGCATGGCTTCCACCGGGCGCATGGTGGTAAGGCGCGGGTCATTGACATGCGTGCTGTCCGGCACGCAGCCTATGTTGCGTACCAGATTGGCGTTGGGTATGGCGCAAAGGCCGTTGTTGTTCATAATGGCGTACCAGAGCTGATAATCCCAGGAGATGTCATCCAGGCCGAGCCGGATGAGCAGCAGTTTTTTGGTCAGCAAACGGGCGGCAGCCGGGTGGCGCAGCAGAACGGGCAGTTTGGAGGCGGCGAATTTTTCCATGCCTTCAGGGTGCGGATTGTACATGTTCCAGGTATCGGCCCAGGCGGCCCAGCCCCAGATATGGGCGAAGATGGAAAAGTAATAGGAAGCTGGGCCGCGTCTTTTTCCGTATTGGAAGTTGCTGCCGCTGATGAGCATGATCTTGCGGTTATGGCGATAGCGTTCCAATAGTTCATCGCAGTAAGGGAAAAAATCCGCATGGGGCACACAGTCGTCTTCCAGTACGATCCCCTCGCTCTCCTGGCGAAAAAACCAGGTAATGGCGGAGATGCAGGCAACTTTGCAGCCCAGGTTGCGTTTGCGCAAGAGGGTCTTGACCTCGCATGGCCAGTCCACGGCCAGGGCCGTTTCTCTGGTCAGGCGGCATTTTTTCGCGTCATCCGGGCGCGCCTCGCGGGGGCCGTCCGCAGCCACGTACAGGCGGGGGGGCCTGGCGGCGCGAATGGCGGCAAAGCTTTGGGCGGTGAGTTCCGGGCGGTTGAAGATATTAAAAAGCACGGCGCTGCGCATCACAGGCTCCTGAAATCCGGGGCGTAGTCAGGCATCAGGGGGTTGCAGGGGGCGTCCAGAGCCAGGGGGTAAGTTTTTTTTCCCGGCTTGAATTCCCAGTCATCACGGCGCAGGCAGCACAGTTCGATGAAAGGCCAGAAAGGCTCGCCGCCGAAATACACCTGCCTGCCGTTGTTGTTGATGTGCGCATGCGCCACCGGGTGTGTGCGCCCCAGCCGGCGTAAAATGGAGGTATGGCCGGGCAGGCGCCACATATCCAGGGCGCTGACGTGCAGCTCCAGGATAATCTGACGGAAAGGTGCCAGATCCTCCTGGCGCGCCCGCTCCAGTACGCCCCATTCCGCGCCTTCGACATCCATTTTGAGAATCAGGCTGTTTTTCCGCGTATGGCCGTTTTTTTCCAGAATACTCCTTAAGCTTGTGTGCCTTGGGCGTTCTCCCGGCGCGCCGCTGATGAAAAGGCTGTGAAAATGCAAGGACGGGTGCCCCGCGCAGCTTTCCGGCGGCCGCTCCAGGCTGCCGTCATATTGATAAACGGTAAAGCCGCGCTCCGCCATGCTCAGATCCCAATCCGCATTGTCGCCTATGCCCAGGCTGTAGGCCAGGCCGTTGTGCCCCGGATCCGCCATGACATAGCCCCCGTCGTGGGCCGAACCCAGGCGGACAAAGGCGGCGGGCGTGCCGGCGCGTTCCGGGTCCAGGGGTTTGAGCGCACGTTTGAAGGCGCGGACGTACCCGGCCAGAACCTCGCCGGGAAAGGAGCAGAACAAATCCTGCTTCAGTACCGTCTCGCCCCTGGAGGCGGCCGAGAGATAATACTGCTCTATGCTTTTGTAGCGCTCCATAATATGGCGGTTATAGGCGCGGATTTCCGACAGTTCAGCTGCGTTCAGCATGGGGCGTCCGTTCAGCGTTTGAGTTCCAGGGCCCGTTGCAGCATGGCGTCTGAGGTGGTGATGATCTTGCTGTTGGCCTGAAAACCGCGCTGGGTGATGATCATGTGGGTGAATTCCCTGGCCATGTCCACATTGGAGGTTTCCAGGTGATAGCTGGACAGGGTGCCGAAGTTTTCCGTTCCCGGCATACCTTCGTCGGCCGGACCGGAGGCGTCCGTGGCGGCGAAGTGGTTGGCCCCTTCATGCCGCAGACCGTCCTGGCTTACAAAGCGGAACAAGCCGATGCGGTACAGGTCTCTGGCTTCTCCATTGGAGTAACGGGCGGTTACATAACCTTCGTCATTTATGTCAAGATTGCGCAGATAACCTTCGGGCACGCCATCCTGACGAGAAAAATAGTTATAAGGGGAGGTCCCGCGGGAGGACGAACTGTTGTCGCTTTTTTCCGCCCCGGCGGCAGCGGCATAAAAAAGGTTGGGATTAACCGCGCCCGTGGTTGGGGAGATCAGGGCGGGATCATAACCTTGATTGAGCTTGAGCCCGAAGTCCAGAGTGATGTTCTGCGCCCCTGCCCCGGCAAAATTTACCTGAAGCGCCGGGCTGCCGTTCTGCAGCGGGGCGGGAGACCAGCGCTCCGGACCATAGGGAGGTTCTCCGGGCGGGGTATAGGCGGTCATGCCGATAATATCCCCATTGGAGGCGAAACTCAGCGTTCCACTGAGCAGCAGCCCGGCCGCCAGGCTCTCCGCCCTTGAAGAACCGTCCAGATCCGGGTTTATGCCCACGGTGTATTCGTACAGCTTCATCCCGTTATGCATGCCCACATAGTCATAATAAACGCGCAGTTCTTGCGGGTCCCCCGCTGCGTCATAGACGGTCAGGGCATCCATGTAACCGGCCAGGTCCATGTTCAGGGGCGGATTATGCAGTCCGTTCCAGGCGGAGGTCATGGCAAAGACCGGGTTGGCCGGGTCTTCGCTCTTGTTTTCCATGCCGCCCAGGTGGCTGGTGAGGTTCACGGAACTGGTGGGTCTGGCTGGATAGGTGCTGTCCGGCGCGCCGGCGCTGAGGTTGATTTTTATGGGTTCGAAAGACGCGGAAACCACCCCGTCTTCATTAATTTTATGCCCCAAAAGATTATAGCCTGTGGGGTCAAGCAGGTTGCCCTCCAGGTCAAAACGCATGTTGCCGGCCTTGGTGTAAAGGATCTGGTCGTTTTTGATCACGCCGAAAAAACCAACGCCGTTGATGGCCATATCCGTTACCGTATTGCTGGATTCCAGTCCGCCCATGCTGAACAGGGTGCGGGAGGCCACAAAGTTGGAGCCGTGCCCGAGCTGGGAGATATTGGTGACGTTGTTGGAAGGGGACATGACCAGGCTGTTGAACAAATCCTGGTACAAGGCGGAGGACTGCTTGAAGCCCACCGTGCTTACGTTGGCCAGATTGTTGCCGACCACCTGCATCCCCCGGCTGTGCGTATGCATGCCGGTGGCGCCTATGTACAGGGAGGACATCATAAGTCATGCTCCTTCGCGTATCCTTCGAGGTTTTCAACCGCGCAGCGGCGAAAAACCGGTGAGGGGGTCCGGGGGGAATCAGACCCCCCGGATGGGGTTTGGGGCCATAGCCCCAAAATACAAATTGGCAAGAGGTCAAAGTCAATTTGCGCCAAGGGGAAAATTTTTCCCCGCAGGCGTATTCATGCCTTGATAAAGCAGGAAGTGTGCCAGGAGATTCAGGCGGGCTACTTGTACTGTTCGGCCGTCCAGCTGCGGTATTCGCCGCTTTGCGCCGATTCAATCCAGGCGGGGTTATCCAGATACCAGCGGATGGTATCGCGCAGACCTTGTTCAAAAGTGAATTTGCGCCGCCAATCTAATTCTTTTTCCAGTTTGGACGGGTCCACGGCATAGCGAAAGTCGTGCCCCGGACGGTCCGGCACAAAACGGATCAATGCCGCGTGCGGCCCTGCGGGACTGGGGGATAGCTCATCCAAAACAGCGCAGATATCTTTGACCACATCCAGGTTGCGCCGTTCGGCCCGTCCGCCTATATTATAGGTCTGCCCCAGGCGGCCCCGGCAAAGCACAAGTTCAAGGGCGGCGCAGTGATCTTCCACATGCAGCCAGTCGCGGATGTTATCCCCCCGGCCGTATATGGGCAGGGTCTGTCCTACCTTGGCCCGGAGCAGGGTCAGGGGAATGAGTTTTTCCGGAAATTGGCGCGGTCCGTAGTTATTGGAACAATTGGTCAGCAGTGTGGGCAGGCCGTAGGTTTCGTGGTAGGCGCGCACAAAATGGTCCCCGGCCGCCTTGCTGGCGGAGTAGGGGCTGTTGGGGGCATAGGGGGTTTGCTCCGTAAAGGCCGGGTCATCCGGGCGCAGGGCGCCAAAAACCTCGTCTGTGGAGATGTGCAAAAAACGGAAGGCGGCGGCCTCCGCCGGGGGCAGGGTTTTAAACCAGCATAGAGTGGTCTGCAAAAGGGCGCACAGCCCCATGACATTGGTGCGTGTGAAAGGCTCCGGGTCAAGGATGGAACGATCCACATGGCTTTCCGCCGCAAAATTCACTATGGCGTCCGGGCGGAAATCCTCCAGCAGCCCGCCCACCAGGGCGGCATCGCCGATGTCGCCCTGGACGAAACGGTGCAGGGGGCTGGCGCTGAGCGCGCTCAGGTACATCATGTTGCCGGAATAGGTCAGTTTGTCCAGG
>JAITGZ010000043.1 GCA_031280335.1 Deltaproteobacteria bacterium
AATACCAGCTTTGCCGAGCAATATCTCTCCTGGACCGTTCTTTCGCCTGATTTCAACTTGGTCGCCATGGATATGCAGAACAACGGGCTAAAAATCCATACCTGGACCAACGACGAACCCACGGACAGACATTGGACATGGTGGCCGTCTCTGGGCCATGAAAAATTTAGCAATGAAGAGCGGGATGGATTCTTTACCGGGGAAGATGACTACGGGCGTATGCGGCTGAATTTTTACCGTAAGATTTTCATGCCGGACGCACGGGAACCAGCCTTGACCCTTTATCTTTCCCAACCGCTTGACACAGCTCATAACAAGGCCAACCAAGTACTCCTGCGCAACTTGATCATGTTTTTTACCGCACTGCTCTTCGCTTTGCTCATAACCGGATTTCTGGGATACTGGGGTTTTTTCCGGCCGGTGCATACCCTCCTGCGCCGGACAAAACCAGCCTCAGGCGCATCGCGGTCCGTGGCGGGCATGGTAACCAAAGATTTTGAACGCCTTGCCGCATCTTTTGATTATATGGACGCCGCATTGGAAAAACGCAGCCAGGAACTCATGCTGGCGAATAATGAGGCCTTGGTGGTCAATCGGGCCAAAAGCGAATTTCTGACCAACATGAGTTACGGTATCTGCGCGCCCATGAACTCCATCATTGATCTGGCCCACCTGCTGTTAAAAACCCAAATGCTCCCCAAACAGCAGGCTTATCTAAGTAAAATTTATGAGGCGGCCAATAATCTGCTGAATATTATCAATGATATCCTGGACTTCTCTAAGGTGGAATCCGAGCAGATCACGCTGGAAAACGTATCTTTCCAGATTCAAACTCTGCTGGAAAACACCTTGGCGCAATTCGACTCAGATGCCCAAAAAAAAGGAATACTAATTTCCGTCAAGATCGATCCGCTCGTTCCGCCGGTACTTTTCGGCGATCCTCTGCGCCTGGGTCAGGTGCTGAACAACATCACGGATAATGCGGTCAAATTTACGGAACAGGGAAAAATTGAAATCAATTGCGGCCTGAGCCCCCGTGCCTCTTCCACGCCTGAAGGCCAGGATAAAAAAATCGATCTCTTCATCTCCGTGCGGGACAGCGGTATCGGCATGAGCCATGAACAGGCGGGCAAACTATTTCAAGCCTTTACCCAGGCTGACGGTTCCAGCACACGCAAATTCGGCGGAACAGGGCTGGGCCTCGCCCTGACACAGCGCCTGGCGCAAATGATGGGAGGAAATATCCATGTGGACAGCGCTTTGGGCGTAGGCACCACGGTTACGCTGAACCTCACCCTGCTTGTACCGGAAGATGAGAACCTTGAAATCAACCGTCTGGCCCTGAGTTTTTCCGGCCTGCCCACGCTGCTTGTCGCCACGAACGCCCAAGATAAAAATAAAAAGCCGCACGAAGAAAACTTGCGCGAACTCGGCCTACTGGTGGATGTAACCGATAATCTGCCCGCAGCCTTTGCGCTGCTCGCGCAAGACGAGCAAGACGAAAAATACCGCCGCCTGATCTTTATGGAAATATCCCAACTCCCCATGAGCCTTCCGGGAGTTGTCCAATCCATGCGGGAAGATCTGAAACTTTTGTGGATTCCCCCCATTCTGGCCTTGCTCCAGACGGAAGAAAATACGGAAGAAGCCCTTATTGAAGGAACTGCTGGCGTAGTGCGCCCATCCACAACGCGCGCCGATCTGATAGAACTCCTGACGGACGTCTTCAAGCGTTTTCCGCCTCCGAACCGGGGGGCGGACTCCAAGCCGAAAATAATAACCACCGCCAACAACCTTAAAGATGTGGATATGAATAATCTCAGTACAGAGAGAATACAGATGAGCCAACAGACCTCTTCTCAGACGCCGGATTCCCTGCCTCCGCTGCCGGAATTAAACCCTGAAGCGCTGAAACGGCTGGGCAACAACCAGAAGCTCTACCGCAAACTTCTGGTGCAGTTTGTGGAATTCTACCAGGACATGCGCGGAACCTACCAGAAAGCGGTGGAAGCGGGAGACCTGACGGAGGTCACGCGCATAGCGCATACCCTCAAGGGGCTGGCCGGTTCCATCGGCGCGGACGATCTTTTTGAAAGGGCCAAAAACCTTGAACTGGCGCATAAAAATAGCGGCCTGGAGCAGCAGGCTCTGGCCGATGCCTGTTTCGACAAACTGCTTGAGGTGCAGAACATGCTGCGCACGGCCCTGAGCCTGGGGCATGACTCCGCAAGCCCCGCCCCGGAGACGCCCCCTTCTTCCTCCCAGATTTCGGATGAAGACAAGGCGCGGGCGCAAAGCGCCCTGGATAAGCTGGTGGCGTTTTTACGTGATGATGACGGCGAGGCCGCCGCATTTTTTGAAGCCAACCGTCCATCTCTCTCTTTGCTGGTGGATAATGAGATTCTGCATAAGCTGCAAGACAGGCTGGCCCGTTTTGAGTTTGGCGATGCCCTGGCCCTGCTGGGTAAAAACTAAACAGGCAGGTTCAGGGGCAAATGCTTACCCGTCAAGAATGTTACCAGATTCTGCGCCTGGAAAACTCCGCCGGGCCCAATGCCATAAAACAGTCTTACCGCAAGCTTGCCTTTGAACTGCACCCGGATTTGCACCCGGACCTGCCGGATGCGGCCAGACAGTTCCAGCAGCTTAATGAAGCCTATGTCCTGTTGATGCGGGAATACGCCAATACCTCCTTCAGCCAGCGTTCCCGCCATGGTAAGACCGGCATGGACGAGACGGGAACGGATGCCAGGACCCAGGCTGAGGCCCATAAAACCTACCAACAGGCCAAAGAACGTTTTGAAACCACCAATGCCTCTTTTGCCTCCGACGCTTCTTCTGCCTCCGACGCCAAGGATGAAAACGCCTCCAAAGCCTCATGGGCGCGCCGGAACAGCCGGGAAGAGCTGTTGCGCGATCTTTTGAACGATCCCTTCGCCCGGCATGTTTTTGAAGATATTTACAGCCATGTCCGCCACAATGAAGGCAAAAATGCTGAGCCTCCCCCAAGCAGGCCGCCATATTCCGTTAAAAAGACCAAAATGGACATCAAGCCGTCGGAACGGCCCTGGCCCCTGGCAGTGGGCAGCAAAATGAAATATTGGGCCGGAGGCATGAAAAACTGGCTGCGCAAACAGATTGACGAGGAACAGGTGATGTTCTTGCACGGCGAAAGCCTTTACCCCGGCGTGCGGGTGCGTCTGCAAGTACGGCACGGTTTTTCCGAAAAAAGCCGGGTGGTGGAATTTACCCTGCCACCGGAATTCAAACCGGGTTCTCCCATACGCCTGCGAGGACTGGGCAAGCGTCTGGGCAGTCTGCGGGGGGATCTTTACCTGCGCGTGTTTGAACACGCGCAGGAAGACAAGGCAGAGGAAAAATAGTGCGGTGGCATATGTTTCTTGCGGAAGGCGCTCGCTGGTGCCAGCGCAATTTCAATATGGGACTGAACAGGTCACGGTCCCCCCGCTCAAGGGGTCAGCCTATTTTACCGCTCAGGGGGGCCGGGGGGAATGATTCCACCCGGACGGGGTTTAGGGCAATACGCCCCAAAATATATAATCTCAAAGTTAAAATGCTCTAAAGGCCATTTCATCATCAATCTGACCGTAAGAAATAATTGTATGCATTATTCCTGGACTTCACGCAGCAACAAAGAACAGTCTTTGCCGGAAAATCTGGAGGTATGGGCGCACGGCCTGAACATATCGCCTTTTCTGGCCGGACTGCTCTGGCGTAGAGGCGTAGGCAGCCCGGAGGAGATGGATATTTTTCTCAATCCGGGGCTGCGCCATCTTGCTCCGCTGGAATCCTGGCCGGGCCTGATCAAGGCCGCTGAACTCCTGGTGCGTGCCATCCTGGCGGGAGAAAAAATCGTCGTCTGGGGCGACTATGATGTGGACGGCATCACTGCCACCGCTTTGGTTGCGGACTTTTTTCGCCTGCACCATCTGCCGATCCTCACCCATATCCCCGATCGCCTGGACAAAGGGTACGGCCTGAACCTGCCCGATTTGCGCCTGCTGGCCGGACAGGGGGCGCGCGTAATCCTGACCGTGGACTGCGGCCTGGGCGACCACGCGGAAATAAAAGCGGCCCGTGAGCTTGGTTTACAAATAGTCATCTCTGACCATCATCTGCCGTCTTTTCCCCTGCCGGAGGCGGAAGTCGTCTGCGCCCCCACCATCGCCGATTCCCCCTGTCCGTATCTGTCCGGAGTGGGTATGGCCTTTTTGCTCATGGCCGGGGTGGAGCGCCTGCTGGTACAAAACGGTTATCCCTCCATTGATGTGCGCCCGCTGCTCGACTTTGTGGCTCTGGGCACATTGGCGGATGTTTCCAAACTGGTCGGCCAGAACCGCATTTTGGTGAAAAACGGACTGCTGTTGCTGGCGGAAGCCACCCGTCCCGGCATCGCCGCGCTGAAGGCGGCCAGTAATTACGCCCCCAATGCCTATCTGAGCGCCGGACAGGTGGTCTATAGTCTGGCCCCGCGCATCAATGCCGCCGGGCGCATGGGCCGTAGTGAAACCGCCCTGCGTCTGCTGCTTACCCAGGAAAGGGAGGAGGCGGCCCGGTTGGCTGCGGAACTGAACGAACTAAACGTCAAACGACGCCATACAGAAGAAAACATCCGCAAAGAGGCTATGGAGCAGGCTGCGGAACAGACCGCCGCAGGATGTATGGGACTGGTGCTTTACCATCCGGATTGGCACGTGGGCGTGATCGGCATTGTGGCCTCGCGCATGGTGGAAGAGTTCAACCGCCCGGCGGTACTGCTCTGTGCTGACGGTGCCGCGCTCAAAGGCTCAGGCCGCAGTATAGAAGGCTTTGATCTGCACGCGTCCCTGACCGGCTGCGCGGACCTCTTTTTGGGTTTCGGCGGGCACAGCATGGCTGCGGGACTGAGCCTCACCCTGGAAAAGCTGCCTGATTTCCGCCTGCGTTTTGACGCTGCGGTCAAAGATGAACTGGGTGATACTCCCCCTGATCCGCAGATCAAGACGGATGGAGAGCTGGGCGTAAAAGACGCCTTGAACGCCATTTTGCTGAAAGAACTGGAAATGCTCCAGCCCTTCGGCCAGGGTAACGCCGAGCCGGTCTTTGTCTCGCCCCCTCTGACGTTGCGTGATCTCTACTCTCCACGTCCTGGGCTGTTTCTGCTGCGCATGCAGGACGAACAGAACGGCATGATGGTAAAAGGCAAAATCTGGAGCAGACAGAACACACTATCCGGCATCAACAAAGGGGATAGATTGCGTCTGGCCTATTCGCCGCGTCTGGATCGCTATAATGGGGCGGCTACCTTTGAATTGCGCATTCGCGACTGGCATCAGGCGGATTAACACGAATTGACAATGCTGAAATATGGCGGGGTATTTCACGCTCGAAATGCTCCAGACCTGAATTCAGACCACCCTTGCTCGCCCGCGAATGGCGGGTTGATGTGATTAGTCCTTTGGTGTAGTGGAAATCATTCAAAAGGATAAGAAGAATGTTCACCAGTATTGAAGAAATACCTTCAGACGAACTGGCCGGACGGCGCAAGCGCTGCCTTGGGCTTATGCGCAGGCATTGCCCTGATGCCGGCGGTATCATGGCTTTCTCCGGCGTGAATATATATTATCTCACCGGGGTTTTCGCTCAAGGCGTCTTTTGGCTGCCGCTGGAAGGCGAGCCTCTGCTTCTCCTGCGTAAAGGCCTTGCGCGTGCGGCGCTGGAAAATCCCAGATTAAGAACGGCGTGCTATAAAAGTTACAGTCAGGTTCCAGCCCTGCTCACGGAACAGGGCAGCCCCCTGACTCCCTGTTTCGCCCTGGAGCGGGATGCCCTGAACTGGGGTCTGGGACTCAACTTCAGCCGTTATTTTCAGGCCTATGAATACTTGCCTGGGGACATGGTCTTTAAACAAGCCCGCGCCGTAAAAACCCCTTGGGAACTGCTCAAAATGCGCCTGGCCGGGCAGCGTCATCACCTTGCCATGTGCGGGCTGTTTCCGGAACGGGCACGCTTGAATATGAACGGATACCAACTTTCCCGCTTGTTTTGGGATATTTTTTTTGAACTTGGACACAGCGGCGCGATCCGCACATCGGCCCTTGGTGAAGATTCTTTTCTAGGCCATCTGGCGGTTGGCGAAAATAGCGCCTACCCCAGTTACTACAACAGACCCACGGGCCTGAAAGGGGTGCATCCTGCGGCCTCCTATATGGGTTACGCCGGGGAAGTCTGGACGGCCGGTTCTTTTCTGACCGCAGATGTGGGTTTTGTCCTGGAAGGATACAACACGGATAAAACCATGCTTTACTTTGCCGGGCCGCCTTCGGTTGTGCCGGCGCAAGCCCGCCTGGCCCAGGACTGCTGCCTGGAAATACAGCATGAAGTCTCCGCCCGCCTTAAACCCGGAGCCATCCCGCAAGATTTATACCGTCTAGCCCTGGATTTGGCGTCCCAACGCGGTTTCAGCGAAGGCTTTATGGGACTGGGCGACAACAAGGTGCCGTTTATCGGGCACGGTCTGGGGTTACAGTTGGACGAATGGCCGGTATTGGCCGATAATTTTACGGAACCTCTGGAAGAAA
>JAITGZ010000252.1 GCA_031280335.1 Deltaproteobacteria bacterium
AGGCGTGGGAAGGAGCCGCAGGCGACTGACCACATCTAAAGCCGCATCCTTTTTAATTTGCTCCAATCCCAAAAATTTAAACCGACATGCCGCCAAGCCTTTCGCCGTTTCAAGAAAACTTTCTGAACATGCGCGGCCCGCTTTTCCGTCCGAGACCGGTTCTGCAATATTCCAGAATACCATGTCGGGCCTTCTTTTCGTTGCCCATGGCCTCCCTGGTTTCTGAAAATAATTTTTCCGCCAGCGTTTGCAATTGACGCTGCAAGCTTTGCATGGCTGTGAGCTTGTTCAGCAACATAAGCTCGTCGCAGCCGCCCCTTTCATGCCAGGCGCGCCGCAGCAAGTCCGCACGCCGGCAGGCGCTTTCTTCCAATCCTTCCGTGTTGTTTTGATGGAAGAGCAGGAGTTCTTGCCTGGCCATATCCATGGCCTGCTCCAAAAGTTGCAGACTGGGGTGCATAAAAATTCAGGCTGCCTTATATTCAGCGATATCATGGGCCAAATTGGCGATTACGTTGTTCCAGGATTCACAGGCAGGCAAAAATTCATACTCTGTCAGATCGGCCAGCATAAACCAATCTTCCTGATTGATCATCTCGGACATTTCGTCCAGCAGGTCGCCGATTTGCTCTGCCAGGGGAGTAAGCTCATGATCACGGTCAATGGAAAATTCTTTGCGCAAAATGGCGATCATGCCCAAAAAATGGCGGGTTACATCAATAACGTCCGCTACTATTTCCAACGCGCCGCCTATCTCCGACTTGCGCATCAGAGCGGACGACTTAGACGCGCCGGCGGTCATTACAGTGATAACTTTATACAATTCTGTAGTGATGTCTGAAGCCATCTTCTCTATAGAAATAGTGCGAATCTCCACCTTGCGAATATCAGCGATTTCAATATCTTCGGCCTGGTGCGGATATAACTCGCTGAAAGCCTCATCATTTACCAGCACATCAGTAACAATGCGGTTTTCCATATGCTCGTCCTCCGCCGCCTGCACGAGAATTTCTTCCAGATTGGCGAAGTTATTGACCTGCATATCACTTGTACGGCCATCAATAACGATCATAACAGTCTCCTTTTAAACCCGCTTGGGGGATATTTTGCCTAGTGCAAACTGTTATGCAATTTACGGGCCAAATTTTACTATTGGCTAACCCTCTGTAATAATGACGAAATAAGACTATGATACTGCTCAATACAAAGCATGGCTTTTTCCAGTTCATCCCCCTGCTCCTGCAATTCCGTCTGCCATAACAAGCCCAGGGAGATCAGGCGGGGCGAACGATCAAAGGCGGTGGAAAGTTTGCGTATGGCGCTGATAAAACTTTCGCGTATTCGCGGCAAGGGGTTTACGCGCAACATACGGCCCAGTTCAAGCAGCAATCCGAGCTGGGCCAGCAGATCGGAAATTTCGGCTGAAAGCAGGGCTTTCTCTTGTGGAGGCAAAAGGCTTTTTTCTTGCGGCGGGGCGTAAACAAACGGCTTTTGCGGATCGCGGTCAAGAAATTGACGCAAAAAAAGACGCTGTTCCCTGAACCAGAGGGTTCTCAGTGCATGCTCATGTCCGGAGAGGGAGCGCAAGTTCATGAAAAAAAACTCGTCCAAAAAGGAAAGCCAAACCCTGGGCCTTTCCTTTTCCTGGTCAGATTGCTCTTCTTCCCCGCGTTCCGGCTGCTTCGTTTCAGGCCAGCGGCCTGTTTCCAGAAAGCCCAGGCAGAGTTCCAGCGCCTTCGCCGGGGGTATGGCCCAACGACAGCGCAGGGAATGCCGGCATTCCGTCCCGAAGGAACAGGGATGACATGCAAGGCCCGGTTCCAAAGAACAGCATCCGGGCAGACACGGTCCGGTATCCCAAACCTGCGCCGTGGCCAAAAAGATGCCCAGCACCGGCAAGCCCAGGCCGGCCGCCAGATGCATGGTCCCGGTATCGTTACTGACCAAAAGCCGCACACGCCCCATGAGCAGGGCTAAATCTTCCAGGCTGGTTCTGCCGGTAAGGTCAAGGCTGGGAGACTTGCTTGCCGCCGCGTAATCCACGGCCAGACGGCTTTCTTCCGCGCTGCCCAGCAGCAGGGGCAGCAGCCGTTTATGCCGCCACAGGCCATCGCCCAGGGCGGCGAAATATTCCGCCGGCCAGCGCCGGCGCTCCTCGCTGGCCCCCAGTTGGAAGGCCGCAAAACCCCGCGTTTCTTCCCCAGCCCTGCGCGCTCCTTCGTCCAGCACAACCTCCAAAGCTGCGGAAAGCCCGCCGGAGGGCATACGCAGACGCATATCTCCCGTACGGCCCCGGCTTCTGCCGGCGACAGCCCGGAAGAGATCCGCCAGATTAAAGGGACATACGGAACGCCTGCGGGAAGAACCCTGAAAAAAAGCCGCCCATGAAGAATTAACGCCAAAGCCCAGTTCATTCAGGCCAAAACCTGTTAACGGCGCTTCACCGGCCAGAAAACGCCCCAGAAGGCGTCCGGGAACCGTTGGAGTGAGGTTACAGACCATATCCGGTTTGAAATCGCGCCAGAGTTCCTCTCTCCATTGCCATAAGGCGGCGGCGGCCTCCGGCCAGTTTTTTTCCAGACGGCTTAAAAAGGAATCTTTGGGCAGAGGGCGCACCAAATGGAGATTATTCAACAAATTGGCGCTGGAGGCGAAATTGGGCAGGCAGACCAGCCCGATACGGCACTGTTCGCCTGTGTCCGGTTCGGCCAGAACGTTTATGGCCGCCTGACTTTGCAGTTGGTCGCCAAAGCGGGTCAGGTTGATGACAAGAATATTTTTCAATGTGTTCAGGGTAGTATTATCTCCTGCCCCGGCTGGATGGGCTTGTTGGCCCGCAGCCCGTTCAGGCGTATAAGTTCGGCCACGCTGGTATTGTTCTGCGCCGCTATGCTGTACAACGTGTCGCCTTTGCGCACGATGAAGCGTCCTTCAGAACCTCCTGAACCCCTCTGGGCGCTGCCGGTTTTGGGAGGTATGCCAATCTTTTGCCCCACAGTAAGCAGATTGTCGTGGGGGCGCATATTATTGGCTTGGCGCAGATTTTCCAGCTTTACGCCGTAAGCGCGGGCGATGCTGTAAAGGCTGTCGCCGCGCTGTACGGTGTGAATGGTTGACCCGGCGGCAATAACCTGCCCGGACCGCCCGCTTGCGGCAAGGGAAGATGACGCCCGCAGCGCGGCGCGTGTGCCTGGCAGGAGCAGCATGTTCCCCTCACGCAGGGAGTTGCCTTTAAGGTTGTTGGCCTGCAAGATCAGGCCGGCGGAAACTCCATGACGTTGGGCCAGGGTGGAGAGACTGTCGCCCCGGCGTATCTGGTAGCGCTGCCAACCGGCGAAGCGGGAGGAACCGGCCTTGGTCAGCCAAGTCTCCGCCCTGGAGCTGTTTTCTTTAGGCACATAGGCGGTGCTGGAGGAGCCGGGCGGACTGATATGGAACCGATAGGCCGGATTAAGGGCTTTGAATTCATCCAAACGCAGGCCGGAATTAGCGGCCAGAGCGCCCAGATCCGTACCCGGCCCCACAGATACGGACACATGGTTCAAGGGGCGTTCATCGGGGGGGGTGAGCCCCAGTATCTCCAGATTACGCATGATCTTGACCATAGCCAGCAGCCTGGGCACGTATTGCTGCGTTTCCAGCTTAAGCCTGCTCTTGTCGGAGATATTGTCATTCAGGACGCACAGTTCAAAAAAACTGCGCGCGCCGGTATTGCGCAGGGCGCGTTCAATCTTATTTTCTCCGGCGTTGTAAGCCGCTATGGCCAGATGCCAGTCGTCAAATCTGGCATTGAGATACTTAAGATAAGCGGCCGCAGCCCTGGTGGACTTGAAGGGGTCGCGGCGTTCGTCAATCCAATAGTTCTGGGTCAGACCGTAATGTCTCCCGGTGCTGGGCATAAACTGCCATACCCCTGCGGCACCGGCGCGGGAAACAGCCTTGGGGTTGAAGCCGCTCTCCACTGCCGCCAGATAGATAATTTCTTCCGGCACACCGGTTTCCATAAACACCTGACGCAGATGGGGCAAAATGGCCTCAGCCCGCGCCAGGTAGCGCTCAAGTGTGCGCCGGTGTTCGTGCAGATAATATTTAAAATGCCTCTCCACAATGGTCATCTCGTCCGGGGAGAGGTTCATGTCCAGAAAACCAGTGGAGCGAAAGGCAATGCGCTCGGCAAAACTCAGGGGGATGCCGTCGTCCTGCGGCAGATCCGGAGCCTCCACCAATTCGTCCGGGATTTCATCATCCAGTTCGCCCAAGGCCGCTTCCGCGTCATCGCCCAGCCCGTATCCGGCGCGTTCTCCGGTGCGGGCGCAGCCCGCCGGCAGCATAAGGCATAAAATAAACAGGCCCAAAATAAGCGCCCGCATGTAAAACGGCGCAGCAACGATATTTTTGCCGACTGTTTCTTTTATTTTTTTGGATGGTTTTGTTGTCTGCTTCATGACGCTTTCTACATTAACCTATGTTACGGGTTATATCCAAACTTTCCGGCCGTGGACGCCGGGCCCCGGCGTCAAAATAATTATCGGTTGAAAAGGCCCGCTCAATAGGTATAAGCCGAAATACGCGGATCCGGACGGGGCCCGGAGCTTACACGAAAATGCGCGCCGTACGGCAATTTTTTCATCGGCAACAATCTTTTGGAAACAATCTTTATGAGAATAGCATATGAATGTGCATTTTTTCAAGCCCATAAATAATTGTCGCATACTTAAGGAAACACTGATTAATTCGGGACTCCGCCCCGAACCCCGCTGGGGGGAATAAGAAAGGGGCTTGTTCGCCCAGGCGCAGCCTTATCCTTGC
>JAITGZ010000004.1 GCA_031280335.1 Deltaproteobacteria bacterium
GCCTTGGGGAAGGCGCGCACCCCGGGCAGGGCGGCCAGTCTGGACGCCAGGGCACCCATGGCCTCCGTACGTATGCTCTGCCCAGGGTTTTTCCCGTTGCAGAGCAGGGTTGAGTACTCACCGGAGCCGCTGAGGGTGAAATTCAGGGATTGTAAGGCCTTTTCCATCTCCTCCCCGGGCATTTCCAGGCCCTTTTCCCCCACATGCAGGGCAAGACAGCGAAACATGGCCCCGGTATCCAGAAAGGGCAAGGCAAGGCTTTGGGCCAGCAAGCGGGCCAGACTGCTTTTACCTGCCCCGGCCGGACCGTCCAGGGTGATGATTGTGGGGCGCGTGCGTTTATTCATCCGCTAGTTCCTTTGTGGTTTGAGGGCAAGCCGGGGTGGACAATGCCTCAACATTTCTTGAGGCAGCGCGGGATATTTTGTCGAACTGAGCTGTGGCCGCAGGTGTAAACCCAAGCCGGGCATAAGACGCATGGGTATTTCTACCCACGCTATACTGCTGCCAAAAGTTCCTGCAAATGTTCCAAAAATAGAATATTTTCTTCCTCTTTGCCTACGCTGACACGTAAAAATTCGGGCAGGCCGTAGCTATCCAGACGGCGGAGGATTACACCCCGCCGGAGCAGGGCATCAAACAGCCCCGCCGCGCTTAGACTTGCCCCAGGGGGCGGGCTGAACATGATGAAGTTGGAGAGTGAGGGATAGACCGGGCAGCCCAGACCGGTGAGTTCACGGCTAAGCAGGGCGCGACCGCGTTCCACTTCCCGCAGTGAGGCCAGGTGAAAATCCCGATCCCGCAACACGGCCAATCCGGCGGCTTCGGCCAGTGTGTTCACGGAAAAAGGCAGCCTGACCCGGCGCAGATATCCGGCCAGAGCAGCGGGCATGAGGCCGTATCCCAGACGCAGACCTGCCAAACCGTAGCTTTTGGAAAAAGTGCGCAGAATGATCACATTATTCAGTTCGTTAAAACGCGGCAGCAGCGAATAGTCCGCCAGCGCCCCATCCACCGCGCCGTCCGCATAAGCGGCAAAATCCATATAGGCTTCATCCAGCACCAAAAGCGTTTCAGCGGGCAGGCGTCCGGCCAGCGCCTCCAGTTCCCGTGCTGGCGGGCAGTAGCCTGAGGGGTTATCCGGCGTGGTAACAAAAACCAAGGAGGTCATTCCATCCACCAAGGTTAACAGAGCCTCCCAGTCAAAACTGAAATCTTTGCGCAGGGGGGCGGTTCGCAGCTCCACTCCGCAGAATCCGGCCTGCAAAGCATAAAGACTGTAACAGGGCTTAAAGGTTACTATATTGTGCCGTCCAGGCTCGGCCCGGCAGCGGATGAGCAGATCAATCACCTCATCCGATCCGTTGCCCAAGGCCACACATTCCGGTTTCACCCGGTGCATGGCGGCAATAGCTTCGGCCAGGCGCGGACTGCCGGACTGGGCGTAGCGGAAGATGGAGCCAGCCGCCCGCTCCACTGCTCGGCGCGCCATAGGTGATGCGCCCAGGGGGTTTTCATTGCTGGCTAGTTTGATTATACGTTCGAGGCCGTAGAGATCGCGAATTTCATCCACAGACAGGCCGGGAGAGTAAGCTTTTGCCGTCTCCACCTCCCGGCGCACAAATAAATTCCGGCCCATGTCCATTTATCCTCCAACATGTCCAATCTAACCCCGGAAACAAAACAGGACAATATAATAAGAGTGGTAATGCGCTAAAAGCCGCTGCCTGTACAATTTTATCTTTAAACTTGACGGTCAGGAAAACGCTGATTTATTCTCTTGAGGGTGCCTTGCCGTTGTGCAGAGGGATGGCAGAGGTAAAGCAACGCCTGGGCAAACATGCCCCTTTTGCCCCCTCAAACTCCCCCGGCAGGGGGTGGATCCCCGAATTAATCAGTGTTTCCCCAAGTTACCTTATGGTACGGCCCTGTCTTTTCAGGTCAAGGCATTCAAATCGTAAGTGAAGCTTTCCGTTATTTCCGCCCGCACCAGATCGCCGACACTCAAACCCTCCCCACTCAGGTAAACCACTCCGTCCGCCTCCGGTGCCTGGAACCAAGTACGACCAGTCCAGAGGCCGGGCCATTCCGGGTGCGGGGCGTCCACCAGCACTTCCAGGTTTTTCCCCACAAATTCTCTGAGAATTTCCTCGCTTATCTCCGCCTGTATTTCCATCAGGCTGTCGCGTCGAAAGTCCCTGACCCGTTCAGGCAGTTGCTCCGGCAGTGTGGCCGCAGCCGTGCCTTCTTCCGCGTAATAAGAAAACGCCCCCAGGTTGTGAAAACGTGCGTTACGTACAAAGGAACAGAGGGTTTCAAACATTTCTTCCGTCTCACCGGGAAAACCCGCAATCAGGCTGGTACGCAAAGCCGCCTCCGGCAGAGCGGCGCGAATACGCTCTATAATCCTGAACGGGTCCTGGCTGAAGGGGCGCCCCATGCTTCTGAGTACATCCGGATGGGCATGCTGCATAGGCACATCAAAATAGGGTAGCAATTCCGGCCCGGCCTGGCGGATGAAGTGCAGCAGTTCCTCTGTTATGCCGGCCGGATAAAGGTACATAAGCCGCAGGCGCTTCAGGCCGGGGAGGGGCAACAGCCGTTCCAGCAGGCGGATCAGGCCGGGGGAACCCGGCAAGTCGCGTCCCCAGGCGGTAAGATCCTGAGCCACCAGAATCAGCTCTTTGGCTCCCTGTTCCAGCAGGTAGGCGGCTTCGGCCTCAAGCGAGGGGAGCGTATCGCTGCGCACATGGCCGCGAATGAAGGGAATGGAGCAAAAAGAACAGCTCTGGCCGCAGCCCTCGCATATTTTCAGCCAAGCGTAAGAAGGCGCTTCTGCCAAAAAACGCGGTGGACACAGCATATCCACGGTCTGCTCCACGCCTATGTCCGCAGGCCGCCGGGAGGGGTCCCGTCTGCCTAAAGCCTCCATAATAAGTCGGGGCCAGGCGGGCATGGCTTTACTCTCCAGCCATAAATCCACCTCCGGCAGTTCGCGCGCAAGTTCACCTCCGCCGTAACGACCGGGTAGGCAGCCGGCCACGGCCAAAAGCGGACGGCACCCGGCGGGCAGACGGACTATTTGAGCGGCCTGCTCCAGAACCGTGCGCACGGATTCGCGCACAGCGGGGGAGATGAAGGCACAGGTATTGACCAGCGCCACATGCGCCTTGGCAATGTCCTGGACTAGGCGCACCCCGCCCGTTCCGGGCAGGTTCAGGCCGCCCAAAAGCCGCTCGGTATCCACACGGTTTTTGGGGCAGCCCAGGCTGATGACATAAATATCAAGCATAGGGGTTATCCGGAAGTTTCTTTCTGGTTCAAAGCGCGCTAATATACGTTTGTGCCCATTGAGCCAGCGCAGGGGCAAAAAACCACCCAGACGCAATTAAAACAAGTAAATATATGA
>JAITGZ010000014.1 GCA_031280335.1 Deltaproteobacteria bacterium
GATCCGCCGGGCGAGGGAGCGAATCCGGTTGCTTCAAGGCCAGGAGCATAATATTCTGCACCATACCAGGGTTATTGGGGTAGAGAGGGAAGATATGCACGGCAGGGAACACCTGTTCAAAGCTGGCCCGGAAACTGCGCAGCAGGTAAGATTTTTCTCCGGTTACGGCGGAAAGTATATTGGCGATGTAAATTCCGTCCGCAGCCAGCGATTCTTTGATACGCCGGGCGAATTCCACCGTGCAGAGCTGAAAGGGGATATTGTAGGATGAATTGAAGGCGTCAGCCATGATAATGTCGTAATCCTCCGCCCGGCTTGCGGCGTAAAGATTAAGATAGGTGCGGGCGTCTTCATGGTGGACGCTCAGGCGCGGATCATCGCGCAGGTTGAAGTGGCTTTTGGCCAATGCGGTCATGACCGGGTCGATTTCCACTACATCCAAATGCATCCGCTCTCTGGTGTCCAGCAGGTATTTGGGTATGGAGTAGGCCGCGCCGCCGAGGAGAAGAAATTTTTCGGCTTGCGGGCGCAGCTGCCAGGCCAGGGCGAAATGCCTGGTATATTCCAGATACAGCGCCAGGGGGTTATGCATATCCATGGCGGCCTGGGTCAGTTGGGGCGGGGTGGAAAGCACGCGCAAAAGGCGTCCGTCGGCGGCTTGGCCCTCTTGTATCTGCAGGTGGTTGTAGCGTGTATCCATGCTGAAATTGCCTTGGGCCAGGGCGGTTTTTTCCGCCTGGGCCAGCGTACTCCCGGCATGAAGGTTCAGCCCCAGCCCGAACAGCACGGGCAGCAGCAGGATTTTTTGGCGGCGCAGGTTGAATTTGTTTGAACACAGGGCGATCACCGCGACAATAATCAGGGTGGAAGATAAAAAATAAAGGCTTTGCCGCGAACCCACCCAGGAAATCATGTAATAACCCCCGGCAAAGGTGCCTAAAATGGAACCCACCGCGCCGCAGGCGGAAAAGCGCCCGAAAACAGCCCCGGATTTTTCCACCGGTACCCCGCGCAGTTGTAAGGCCACGCGCACCACATAGGGCGAGACCATGCCCAGCAGCAAACCGGCCGGGCCAAAGAGCAGGGCGGCGGCCAGAATGGCCGCATATTCCGGACGGGAACGACGTACGGAAATAACGGAGAGCAGCTCCTGATGAAACAGCCCGGTGATCAAAACGCAAAATGCGGCGGCCAGGATGATCAGGGCCAGCTTTTGGGGGCTTGGATCTTTGTCCGCCAGTTTGCCGCCCAGCCAGTAACCGCTGGATAAAAAGGCCATGATTACCCCGATGAGGGCTGTCCAGACCAGCACCGAACTGCCCAGATAAGGAGCCAGCAGGCGCGAGCCGGTCATTTCCAGGGCCATTACGGCGGCACCGCACAAAAAAGCTACAGCTTCCAGCATGAATACTCCGGTCGGATGTGAGACATTGAAATTATGCCGCACGCGACAGCGCGCTCATGACTCCATTCGCACATTTGCGATTTTTTTTCAACTTTTGGGCTATCGCCCCAAACCTATTCTTGGGGCTATCGCCCCAAACCCCATTTGTGGGGCCGGAGGCCCCCCAAACCCCCCGCTCATGTTTCCGCCGCTTCGCGGCGGAAACGGCGTTTTCAGAGCAGCTACATTGCCGTGAGGTAAAATACATTGACAGACGGCGCAAACTGTGAAAATGAAATTTGTTTATTTCCGGCTTGCAGCGGGGCATCCCGCCGGGTCGGGACCTGCGTGGAACGGCGGCCCGGCGCGGGGGTGGAACCGAGGCCGTCGCGCATGGAGGACGCATGGCGAAAGAAGAAGCCATAGAAGTGGATGGGGTAGTGCAGGAGGCCCTGCCCAACGCCATGTTCCGGGTGGAACTTGAGAACGGGCATGTGGTGCTGGCGCATATCTCCGGCAAGATGCGCAAGTTTTATATCCGCATATTGCCGGGGGACAAGGTTAAGGTGGAACTTTCACCCTATGACCTCACGCGCGGGCGCATAACCTACAGGATGAAATAGGGCGGGCGCGGTCGCGGCGGACATGCGCGCAAAACAGCTGAAAGAACCCGCGCATCTGCTCACGGGACGCCGGGGTGAGGATTGGGCTGCGGATTATTTGCGCGGTCTGCGCGTGAAAGTGCTGGAGCGCAATTGGCGGCCCCCGGCGCGCTTGGGCAGGGTTTCGGCTCTGGAACTGGATATCGTGGCCAGAGAAGGGGAAACTCTGCTTTTTGCGGAGGTGAAAACCCGTGCGTATGCGCCGGAGGATCCTTTCAGTCCGCAAGATGCCTTTACCCCTTCCAAACAGGCCAGACTGCGCCGGGCGGCCTTGTGGTATATACATTTGCATGATCAGTGGTCTTCACCGTGCCGTTTTGATTTGATTTGCGTAATCCTGTATCCTGACGCCAGTCGTAAACTGGAGCATTTTAAAGATGTCCTCAGCCTACAAGACGCGCAGCGGGGGAGAACTCCTGGTTGTAGCCACCCCCCTTGGCAACCTTGGTGATCTTTCCCCCAGGGCCAGAGAGTCCCTGGGCAGGGCGGATGCGATTTTGGCCGAGGACACGCGGCGGGCCGGCCTGTTGCTGGCGGCATGCGGCCTTGGCGGCAAAAGGCTGATCAGTTTGCATGAACACAACGAAGAAGCCCGTCTGCCCCTTGCCCTGCAAGAATTGGCCCAAGGCCGCACCCTGGCCTTGATCTCCGACGCGGGTACGCCGCTCCTGGCTGACCCCGGCTACAAGCTGGTGAGGGCTTGCCGCAGCGCCGGGCATAAGGTCAGCCCCCTGCCGGGGCCTTGCGCCGCCTTGGCCGCCCTGGCCGCCAGCGGCCTGCCCCCTCAGCCCTTTGTTTTTTTGGGTTTTCCGCCGCGCAAAGCCGGGGATCAGCAACGCTTTTTCACCCCCTTCGCCGCCTTGCCCCTCACCCTGATTTTTTTTGAGCGCAAAGACCGGCTGCGCGCCACTCTGGAGCGTCTGCACGTTATGGGCGGCCAGCGCGAAATATGCCTGGCCCGTGAGCTTACCAAAACCTACGAGGAATTTATTTTTTTCACTTTGGGCGATTTCAGTGCCTTTCCCCAAGAGCTTCTAGGCGAAATAACCGTGGTGGCCGGGCCGCCGGCCAAGCTGGACAAACCGGCACCGGACGCCCAGGATATTGCCTTTTGTCATAATTTGCCCCTTAAGCCGCGCGCCAAAGCGCGTTTGCTGCGTGAACAGAATCCGGGCTTGAGCGCTGACGAAAGCTACCGTCTCATGGTGCGTACCGAAAGCGGGGCGGCGCAGCCCGTACAGCCTGCATCCGGCGGCAAAAGGAGCGGACGGACGTGAAAAACGCTGCCCCATGGCAAGCCGGGGACTTGCGGCCTGACACGCACGCGCCGCAGCCTGGGCGCGAGGCGAAAAAAACAGAAGAGGCGGAGCTTTCCCGCGAGGCCTATCGCAAGTGTCTGCTGCGCTGCGGCATGTTGAATTTTTTATATACAGAGCAAGGCCTGCAAGGTTTCGGCTTTTTATACTCCATTCTGCCCGGCTTGCGCGATCTGCACCGGGATGACGCGATCTTTGCCCAAAGCTGCGCCCGCTACGCGCGCAGATTTAACTGCCATGCTCTTTGGGCCCCTTTTCTGGCCGGGGCCTTTCTATGCCAGGAACGCAATTTTGCCCGGGGAGGGGCCGTGCCGGATTTGACGGACGGACTCCAGCATACCTTGTTAAATTCTCTTTCCGCCGTGGGGGACAGCTTTTTTAGCGGCAGTCTCCTGGTCTCGCTCCTGCTCGGTCTGTGCTGCCTGTCCGTGCTGCGTCTGGACGTGGTTCTGGTCTTGGTGGCCTTGTGCTGGGTTTTGTTGGGTCTGGCCTTCAAATGGTTCAGCTTTCGCCTGGGATTGGCCCGCGGCTTGCCTTTTTTGCGCCAGATATGGGCTTTAAAGCTGGCGGACAAAGCGGTTTACCTAAAAGGCGTCAATGCCGCGCTGCTTTGCCTTTTTTTGGCCCTGGCTCTGCATTTTTCGCCTCAAAGCCCTGTCTTGCGCGGTTGGTTCATGCCCTTGGGCGCGCTGCTGTTCCTGGGGCTGATTTCCGTACGCCTGCGTCTGCCGCGCTTGCTGCTCGCCTTTATTCTCTTTGCCGTGGCGGAGCTTTTTGCGGGTTAAATCTAATCCGCCGTGCGGGCCAGGCGCAGCCCTACGCCCAGATTGCGGCTGTGCGGCCCTATGCTCAGTCTGGCACTAAGGCGGCAGCCCCTGGCTTTGTTGCCGTAACAGCCGCCCCGCGCTGTACGCGCCCGTTCCGCCTCCGGCGGATTCTGCGTCAGGGCCGGGCCGTCGGCGTAGTTCGGGCTGTACCAATCCTGGGTCAGTTCCCAGACATTGCCCTGCATGTCGTGCAGCCCCCAGGCATTGGGTTTTTTACGTCCGGGCGGGTGGTGTTTTTTGCCCGCGTTGCCGTCGTACCAGGCGTAATCTCCCAGGGCGGACGGGTCATCTCCAAAAGAGTAGGGCCCTGTACTCCCGGCCCTGGCCGCGTATTCCCACTCCGCCTCTGTTGGCAGGCGGTATTTATCCACGCCCTCGCGTTGGTTCAGCCTGCGGATGAACTCCTGGGCATCGTTCCAGGAGACCATCTCCACCGGATGCTCCGGAGCCTTGGCGTAACTTTGGTTAAAGCCCATGACCGCCATCCATTGCGCCTGGCTGACCTCATACCTGCCCAGATAAAAGGGTTGGCGAATATCCGTATGATGGCGGGGTTTTTCATCCTCCCTGGCCAGAACATCGCCTTCGGAAGCGCCCTGCATAAAGCTGCCCGCCGGGATCAGCGCAAACTCCATGCCCAGGCTGTTCACAAAGGCCGTTTCGGCAGCTCCGGCTGAAAAAGGCCAGAACAGAAAAAACAAGACCAGCGCCCGCCGCAGGAAAAAGCCGTGCGTACATGCCATATGGGGTATGGAGATAATCCGTTCGTGCATCCGGTCAGTATTTCACAGGAAATTCGCCTTGGCAAGGAGGCTTTGCCCGCAGCGCTCCGGCGCTTTCAATCCAAAGGCACATAGCCTACTTTGGCGATGAGCGCCTGCCCTTCCGCTCCGGTCAGCCAGTTCAGCAGGGCCCGCGCTGCGGGGCTTAGAGGCCGGCAGCTCAAGGCCAGCAGTGAGCCGGTCAGAGGGTAAGAGCCGCTGCGGATATTTTCCGGTGTAGGCAAGACGCCGTTTACGGCTAAAAAGCGTATATCCTGGGAAGGGTACTGTTCCGTGGCATACCAGCGGAAGGAATATCCAAGGGAATTGGCATAGTTGCGATATTCGGCCACCGCCTGAATCAGTTCGCCCATGCCGCCCGCGTACTCTTCGCGCAGAGGCGCGGCCAGGGGGATATCCCGCATGACCAGGGCGCGCATGGCGCTTTGGCTCCCCGACCCCTCCGGTCTTTGAAAGGCCAGGATGCGCTCATGCGGCAAGGCGGGATCAATTTGCCGCCAGTTGGTAATCCGTTTGGAATAGATGGCCTGTATTTGTTCCAGGCTAAGCCCGGTTAGCGGATTATCCCTGTGTACAAAAAAGACAAAGGCTTCCCGCGCCAGGGGGGTCAGCAGCGGGGTCAGCCCGCGTTTGCGCAGTTCGGCCATCTGCTCCGGCGAAGGCGCGGCTCCGAAAAAAATATCCGCCTCGCCCTCCAGCAGACGCTGAAAGGCCTCACGGGTGTTATTGCAGTGTACCAGATCCCGGATGTGTTCGCGCCCGTCGTTGGGTGTATCTACGCTCCGATTCGTCTCTACCCCGGTGTAGAGGGCTTGGGCCGCCGCCGCATACACTGGCAGGGCGGCGATGGCCCCGTCCAAACGGGGATGAACGCCCGTCAGGCGCAGGCTTGGCGGGGCATCCGGCTGAACCAGCTTGTTGTGTAAGGCGAAAGGCATGTACTGCCATACTTCCACCCCATGCCCCACATCCTTGCCGTTTTCATAGTGGTCAAAAAAAGTGTTCCTGGTCAGCAACAGCACATTCAACCCGGCCGCGCCCAAGGACGCCGTGAAAAGCAGGCCCAAAAACAGCGCGCCCTGCCGCCGCCGTGCGCAGGGTGCGCGGCGGCAGGCCAGGGCGAAAACCAGCAGATACAGCAGATACATGGCTGCCGGCATCGCCAGGATAATATTGCGTATGGGGTCCGCCAAGCCGCCAAGCCGAAAAAGCGGAATGCTCCCCAAAAGGGTGCAAAGCAAAGGCAGGCATAGGGGCAGCCAGCGTCGCAGCAGGGTGGGAGGCAACGGTGTCTTGCGGGCCAGCAGCAGCGCCGCGCCCGCAATTAACAGCAGCGGGGGCAGAACTGCGTTAAAAATGTAGTGCAGCCAGGGGGTGGCCCAGGTAAGCAGCGCAGCTGCGGATATTGCGGCCGGAAGCAGCGCAAAACTCACCGTCAGGCTGATCAGGGTGTATTTGT
>JAITGZ010000018.1 GCA_031280335.1 Deltaproteobacteria bacterium
GACACCGCCGGAATCACCTCATGCGTGTTATAGGCGCCGAACAACAGCGTGGGGATGCCGTAAGACTCCAGCCTGGCCGCCAAAAGGGAAAAATTGCGATCCGCCACCAGCAGATCCGGACGCAATTGCAAAATAAGTTCCATATTCGGATTGGACGCCCCGCCCACGCCGGGCAAGGCGCGCAGGGCCGGCGGCCACAAATCCAGATCCCCCCTGGCCAGCACCGCCTCGCCCAGCCCCAAGGCATAAACCAGTTCCGCCGCCGGCGCGCCCAGGGTGATAATACGCTCATACCCCGCCGCCGGCGAGGCCGGTGAGGCCAATGAAGAAAGACAGGAAAGAAAAAAAAGAAAAAAATGTTTTTTCATGGAAAAACCGTTTTGAACGGTACGTTGTTTATGCCCTGGGGGAGAAAACCCCCTCTTTCCTGAACCCATCCATTTTTTTCAGCCGCTACGCGGCTGCAAATCAAAAACTTACCTTCATCCCGGCGCTGCCGTTTATTTTGGGCATGGCATGATAATCCAGGGTATATTCCTTGTTCAGCAGATTATTGACCTTGCAGAAGATGCCGAAGTTTTCGCTCAGGTCGTAGTGCGCGGCCAGATCCAGGGTGAAAAAGGCCTTTTCTTCCAGAACCGTACTCATATATGTAATATTATCAAATACCTGTACCCTGGCCTTGTCCTGCCAGCGCCCGCTGGCCGCCAGCGTAAGCCCCGGTACGGGACGGGCGATGATGCTGCCGTGCAGGGTATTTTTGGGGAAGTTGCGGGATTCCGTCCATTCCACGGCGGTATCGGCCTTTTCTTCCGCCTTGGTCCGGGTGTAAGCCAGACGCAGGGTAATTTGCTTGACGGGCTGGAGAGAGGCGTAAAGCTCCCCCCCCCTGGTTCTGGCCTTGTGCAGGTTATAATAAAGGCTGGGATAGCCGCTGGTATCGATCATGTTTTTGAAGTCATTGCGAAAGACCGCCGCGCCCAGGGTGAGGCGTTTGTTCCACAAACTCTGCTCCAGCCCGGCCTCATAAGAAACGGATTTTTCCGGATCCAAATCAGGGTTGCCCACCTTATTGCCAAAAAGGTCGCCATACATCTCATAGGCGGAAGGCGCACGGTAGCCCGTGCCGGTATTGGCGTAAAGGCGCAGGCCGAAGTCAAAGTTATAGGCGGCCCCGGCGTTATAAATAAAGGCCCCGGCAAAGTGGTCGTACAGGTTGTAGCGCCCGCCCAAATCAAGATTGAGGCGTTTGTCCAACAGACTGAGCACGGCCTTGGCGAAAAAGGAGCCGGAATTGAAATAATCGTCCGTAAAGCTCTTGCCGCCCATATAGTCGTCCGTGCTGAAGTCTATATCCTGCCCCTCATAATCGCCCCCCAGCAAAAAAGTAAGCCAGGGCAGGGGTGTTATGCCGTTAAGCGTTTCCACATAGTAGGTGTCGCCGCTGTAGGTGCCTACGCTGTCGCCGAACATGCCGCGATCAAAACGCGCCCTGTTCGCCGCGCTGTAAGCAAGCTTAAGGCGGGAGTAGAGCAGATCATGCGGCGGCGCTTCATAGGTCAGGCCGACCAGGGTGTAATCGCCCTCCGTATGGTTGCCCGGATCCTGCACGACTTTTTGCGGAGATACGGCATTGGTCACGCTGTCCCAATTCGGGCTGTCATAATTGGCATAGCGGCTGTCCATACGATAAACGTTCACTTCCATGCTATCCTGCCGGGAGAGCCGCGTCCCGGCGCCCAGGATAAAAGACTTGTTGCTGTGGTCTATATCTTTGAAGCCGTCGGAATTGACGTACATGGGGGTGAAATTAAGATAATGCCTGTCATCGCCCCAGGCCATGCGGGCCGCGCCCTCTACGGTGGCGAAACTCCCATAGGCGCCGCGCAGGTCCGCCTGAGGAGGAGTATTCCAGCTTTGGGCCGGAAAAAGGCTGATCACCCCGCCCACGGCGTTGCTGCCGTAAAGCGTACTCTGCGCCCCCTTCAGCGCCTCAACCCGCTCAAGGCTTTCCGGCGGCAGCATCAAAGAGTTCTGCAGGGCGCTCATATCCCCCTGGGGCGAGGTGGGGTCGCGCAGGGGGAAGTCATTGAAGCGAATCTGGGTGAAGCGGTTTTTAGCCCCGCGTATGAGGGTGCGGTTGAGAAAGGCCGGGCCGCCCGGGGTTACGGAATAGACCCCCGGAATATCCGCAATGGCTTCTTCCAGGCTGTGTTTGCCCAGGGCCTCCAGGTCTTTGCCCTGCACCACATGGACCGTGGCCGTGCTTTGCCCCTCCGGCGTGCCGATCTTGTTGGCCGAAATGACCAGTCCCTCCAAAGACACCTCCCCGGCGGCCAGGGCACTGCCCGCCGCGCCCAGAATCAGAACGGACAGGGTGAGATAAAACAGCGGTTTCTTCATTGTTGCGCTCCAAGGTTTAGAACAGTTCATTTCTGCAGCCCTCGGCGGGAACTCGCCGCCCAAGAGCAGGCAGGCGGACTTCGCCCCGTTAATTACACCCGGAGCGCATCCACTTTCAGTTGTTGGGGCAACATTGAAAAAAAATTCCTTTAAGGCGTTCATTGCTCCAGCAACCGGGCACAATAGCCGAGGAACGGCCCAAACGGCTGCCGTGGAGCATAGGCGACGGAAAAAGAAAATCCCCGGCGGATAAATCCGCCGGGGAACCCGTTTTCTCCCGGACAAGGCGTCGGCTTAAGTCCTCGTAAGCCGTAATCACACAAAACCATACGGCGGTCTTCCGGCTTACGGATCAATCTACTCCCCGCGTCTTCCCATCGTTACAATGCTTAACGACAGTGACTTAACTGCGGTTTTCGTCCCCGATTACGGCGGCGGGTCCGCGCCGGATTCGCACCGGCTTCCCTGAGACGGCCGGGCCGTCTCCCCATATGGATTTTACATCTTATGTCATACGGGCGTTAAAGTCAAGATGCGCAAAAACAGGCCGGTCTCCCCATCGCGCGGCCAAGCTCACTGCTACTTTCCTTGTGGACGTCCAACCCGACATACAGTATTCTTTCCGTCCGCCGGTGCCTTGCTCAAAATATTTCAACCTGAACCTTTCGGAAAAAATAATGAAATCAACTGTCATCAACAACAATATCCGTAACATAGCCATCATCGCCCATGTGGATCACGGCAAAACCACCCTGGTGGACGCCATGTTCAGGCAAAGCGGCCTCTTCCGCGCCGGGCAGCAGGTCAATGAGCGCATCATGGACAGCCAGGATCTGGAGCGCGAGCGCGGCATCACCATTTCGGCCAAAAACTGTTCCGTGCGCTGGCAAGGCGTCAAGATCAACATTGTGGACACGCCGGGGCACTCGGACTTTGGCGGCGAGGTGGAACGCGCCTTATCCATGACCAACGGCTGCGTCCTGCTGGTGGACGCATCTGAAGGACCGCTGCCCCAGACCCGCTTTGTGCTGAAAAAAGCCCTGGATGCCGGGCTGGATATTGTGGTGGCCATAAACAAGATTGACCGCAATGACGCGCGGCCGGCCCAGGTGCTGGACGAAATTTACGACCTCTTCATCGATCTGGGAGCGAACGAAACCCAACTGGAATTTCCGGTGCTTTATACCATCGGACGCGAAGGCGTGGCCTCGGCCGAACTTAACGTTCCCGGCCGGGATCTGGCCCCCCTGTTTGAGGCTGTGTTGTCCCTGCCCGGCCCCGCCCATGATCCGGACGAGCCTTTTCAGATGCAGGTGGCGGATCTGGCCTATTCCGATTATCTGGGGCGCATGGCCGTGGGCCGCGTTTTGCACGGCACCCTCTCCGCCAGGGAACCCCTCATCCGCATTGACGAAAATGGTCTGGAGATACCTCTAAAACTCACCAAAATCCAGGCCTATGAGGGATTGAAGCTGGAAGAGACGGAACAGGTCGAAGCCGGGGACATTGTGGTCCTGGCCGGGACGGAAGAAGTCAACATCGGCGATTCCATCTGCGCCAAAAACGCGCCGCGCCGCCTGCCCCGCATTATTGTGGACGAGCCCACCGTTTCCATGCGTTTTGCCATCAACAGCTCGCCCCTGGCCGGTCAGGAAGGCAAAATAGTGCAGTCGCGCCAGATTGCCGAGCGCCTGAAGCTGGAAAGCCGGCGCAATGTGGCCATAAGCCTGGAAGAGACTGAAGACAAGGACAGCTTCATCGTCAAGGGCCGGGGCGAGTTTCAGATGGCCATACTGCTGGAGCAGATGCGCCGCGAAGGCTTTGAGCTTTCCGTGGGCAGGCCGGAGGTGATTTTGAAAAAAAGCGGCGAGCGCCTGCTTGAACCCATTGAACGCCTGCTGGTGGACTGCGATGAGGCTTTTTTGGGCGTGGTAACCGAAAAACTCTCCCTGCGCAAGGGGCGCATGACCAGCCTGACCAACAACGGCTCAGGCCGCGTGCGCCTGGAGTTTTCCGTCCCCTCGCGCGGGCTGATCGGCCTGCGCGATGAATTTCTCACCGATACCAAGGGTACCGGGATCATGAATTCCTGCCTGGAAGGCTATGATGAGCATCGCGGCGATTTTCCCACCCGCTTTACCGGTTCGCTGGTGGCCGACCGGCCGGGCAGGGCCGTGGCTTACGCCCTGTTCAACCTGGAACCGCGCGGCGCGCTTTTTGTCAGCCCCAACGACCCCATCTACGAAGGCATGGTCATCGGCGAACATAACCGCGAAAACGACATTGACGTGAACCCGGCCAAGGAAAAAAAGCTTACCAACCTGCGCGCCGCCGGCAAGGACGAAAACATCATCCTCACCCCTGTCCGCCCCATGACCCTGGAGATGGCCATCCACTTCGCCCGCGAGGACGAAATGGTGGAGGTTACGCCCAAATCCATCCGCCTGCGCAAAAAAATCTTAAGCGCCATGGAACGCCACAGGCAGGAAGGCAAAAAACGCAAGGTGGAAGATTAGGGC
>JAITGZ010000058.1 GCA_031280335.1 Deltaproteobacteria bacterium
GGTGTAGCTGGCGTCGCCGCCGGTATCCAGGGCTTCATAGTTGCCGCCCTGGGCATCGGAGACCGTAAGGTTGACCCGGTCGTCGGACTGGGAGATGTTGTCGTCCGGGCGCACATGTACCGGCACGGGGTCGGAGGAAAGCTCCCCATCACGGATGATCACCGTGTATTCGTTGCCGTCGCTCCCCCTGATGGACAGCACCAGGTCACCCTGGGGCGGGTTATCCACCGAGGCCACCACGCGCACCTCCGTGCCTTCGGGCACGGGACCGGTGATTTCGTTGCCCTGCTCGTCCACCAGCTTCAAGGTGACGGTACTCGCGTCATCATCATCCACCACCGTATAGACGGCGGAAGAGCCGGGGCCGTCGGTATCCAGGACGGCGTATTGATCGCCGTTATCCACATGATCTATTTTAACCGTAAAGCCTTCGTCGCCTTGCTTATAAACATCATCGGGGCGCGAGTCGAAGCTGACCGAACCGGTGCTTTCCCCGGCCTTGATGGTGATGGTCTCGCCGTTATCGAGGTGAATAACCAGGTCTTGCGTGGGGGGGAAGTTCACTGTGGCCGTAACGGTAATCTGGTCGCCTTCAATTATTCTGTCCTCACTGACCGAAAGGGTGATGGAAACAGGTGTGCTTGAACCGCCGGGGCCGCCGGAGTCTCCCGTGCGGCCGCCGCCCAGGGAGGCCCCTCTGATCTCCAGGTCGGCATCATCGCCGCCGCCGGAGGCGCGGCCGAAACCCAGGCCGTCCACCTTGCCCAGCGCGTCCACACCGCCCATAAGATTACCCGCGTCGTCCGCATAGGCGGTCAGGTGGGCCCCTACCGCTTCGCCGGCGGCTGTAGCCAGCTCCGGTGCCATGGCGGATAAAAAGTCCATGCCCGTCAGTTCCGTATCCGCATTAACGGACACATGCACATCCAGGTAGGAGAAGAAATCCCCCAGCACAACCTTTCCTCCGTTATCGAAGGATATTTGCAGGTTATCTCCCTCTCTGGCCAATTCCATGTTGGTGCTGTCAATGGGGAAATCAAAAGTAAGACTGTCCCCGGCCTCAATACGCTGGTTAACGTTTTCTCCGGTACCTGGTACGGACAGATGCAGAATGCTGTTAGCCATTGCCTTGCTCCTTTATATTCTTGAACCGTTTTTAAATTTCCGTAAATGCCTCGTAAATATTTTTGCCGCCTGTATAAATGCGGCCAGACCGTCTGGCCCCAAGCGTACAAAAAATACGGGCAAAAAACTAGCTATATAATAGCAAATAGCGTGCCAGAAAAAAATATATAAAAATAAGCATAAAATACGCATGTTTATAATGAATAAAATTGCCCAGGCATGGAGTCCGCCCATTCCGGAAAATTAGTTTTTACGATTTTTTCGGACAAAATCCCTGCGCAGCGATCGCGGGGGAGGTTTTGAGAAGGGCAATATTTCCGGTAAAAACGGACGGACGCTGTATGTTGGGAGAGAAGGGAGAGGATGGAGAGAAACGGCAAGACACCAAACCCCATCCGGGGGGAATGATTCCCCCCGGACCCCCCAACGGGGTTTCGCTGCTATGTGGTAAAAAAAACTTGAACGGGTTCAGGATGGCGGGGTTCCCTCCCCCAGAGCGGCTTTCTTGGTATCCGCTTCAGGATTATTCTTGGGGCCGGCGCAGTATGACGGCGCAGCTCAGAACAAGTTTACCGCCATGTTCATCCAGCGCGGTTATTTTAATATCGTCATAGTGGTACGGGATGTCTTTGCTGCGGGCGAAAAGCGCGTAGCCGCCGTCAGGCCGTACATCCAGCCAGGCGCCGCCGCCCAGTCCGTTGTCGGCCAGGGTGAGGCGAAAACAGCCGTCCACCAGGGCGGACTTATTATCCCAGTCCACGATCTGTTCCGTCCCCCAGAGGTCAAAATAGGAAAAAATGCGGTAAGCGTGCGCCGCTTCGCCCAGCATATTTTGGAAGATTGCGCCGCAGGGGGCTATATCCGCCAGGTAGGAGACAACCTTGCCCAGATCGTGCGGTTTGTCCACCAGTATATATTGGTCGCCGCCTGACGCGTTCAGCTCATATTGACAGCAAGCGGCTTTAAGGTTGACTTCCCTTGCGGATGTGCCCGGCCCCACGCCCAGGGAATATATGTCCAGTTTTTCCGTACGCGGGTCGTTGACCAGGGTAACCCACGTGCCGCTCACGCCGTGCCCTTCGGCCGGCGCGATGCCGGAGATAAAGAAGACCTGCTGGCGAGAGTCCTTGTACCGGGTATCGGTCAGTCCTTTCAGCACCACGGGAACGGCTTTTTCCAGAGCCTTGTCGTAAAGCGCCCCGCAGGGTTCACACCTTGCCGGCTCCGGCAGGGCGCGCAGCACCCGCGCGGCCTCCCCCGCGTTCATTTCCGCGCCGGCAAGCGCGGCAGCGGCGGAATCAAAAAGCACCAGATTGATTTTAACACAGCCGCGCCCGTACCGGTATTCATCAAACAAATCCAGCAAGGCGTTTCTGGAGGCGTTAAAAAGGCCGTGCGGATTATCCGGCGGACCCGCCTGGGCCCATGCGGAGATGTCCAGAAGTATGGTAACGTAATAATTTACAGCGGGTGTTTCTTCCAGAATGATCCTTTGGAGGGTGAGGGGGCGGGGAGCGGTGTGCGCCCGGATATCTGCGGCGGCATGGGCTTTTTCTCCGTCCGTCCAGACTGCGTCCAATTCCAGGAGCGTATGCGTCATTATGTCGGGCCGTATGCCGCGGCCACGGACATATCTATAAACATAGCATCCATTGCCGCTGTTGGTGAGGCTTAAGGTATCGCCCGCGCAGGGGTGGCCTTCGGGCAGGGTTACGGCAATGCTGTGCCCGGAGGCACCCGGCAGAGTCAGGCCTGTATCCTGACCGCCCAGAGCAATGGACACATCAGCAGGCTCGCCGCTGATGCGAAACCTGCCGCAAGCGGAAATGCCTCCATTGCCCGTATCTTCATACAGTTCAGGGAGGATTTCCGCCTTTTCGGTGTGTCCGGGCTGTTTATCCGTAAAATACGGATCACATTCCAGACCTCCGGATATGGAGATATCCGCCTCCACCCCCTCCATGTTCAGGGTAAAAAGCATGTCCTCATCCAGCAGCATTTTATGTGCGGCTTCACTGCCTGAGGCATGTGAAGAGAGTAAGCCGGCAGCCATTTGAGAACTCCTTTGGGGAAGCCCGGCTATTGAAACAAATTTTGGAGCGATTGCCCCAAAAAATTTGTTACAAGCCGGAATGTTCGATTTATTTGCGAAGCAGATAGCAAGATATATGCCACATCTGAGCATATAAAGAAATGACAATAAAAATATATAGTTACTGGCTATAAGCCATTGATTCGAGGGGGGAGTGTCTGTTTTTGCCGGATTCGCCCAAAAGCGCCGCTTTGGTGGATTACATCTAGCGCATGTCTTCCGGAGCTTTCCCGCATAAGTTACCGGCCAGCGCCGCTGCCTGTTTAAAATCAGCCATAAGGACAAGCTCTGTGATGCGGGAAATTTCTCCATGTTTTTCCCGGTCAAGCGGCAGAGACTGAGCGGCTTGCAGTTCCGCGTCTATGGCGTCGATATTTTCCTCTATTTCCAAAAGGCTTTTGCTGCCTTCAAGGCGCATATACTTGATTGAACGCACCGCAATGGGTGAAGTCATCACAAACGTTTTCAAGCGTTCCGGGAAAGGACTTAGATCACCTGTAAAATCTATGGAATGGGAGGCAAGCCCACGCGACAATTCATCCCATTCGCAGATGACCGGCGTGAAACGAATGCCGAAAAGCTCACTCAGCCAGTCGCAGAGCAATGCGGCAAAGCCTCCGATGCCTCCGTTCGCCATGGAGAAGCACTCCGTACTCGGCTTCATGCCGAAGACAAAAGAGGAACGGCTCCGGCGCAGGCGTTCAATCGCCTCCACTTCTTCCTGGGTAATGTTCGGGATGTCCCGATTAAAACTGTTTCAAGCGCGTCTTTCCGCCCCGCGCCATCGGCGCGGGGCGGAAAGACGCAGCGGGTGTCAGAGAATGAAGATAAAGGTAATCAGGACGAAAGTAGGCACAAGGATTAGTACGGACCAGACCATGTAACCAAAAAAGCTCGGCATACGTACGCCCTGGTTTTCAGAGATGGAGCGGACCATGAAGTTGGGCGCGTTGCCTATATAGGTGTTGGCCCCCATAAAGACCGCCCCGGCGGAAATGGCGGCCAGGGTACCGGCCAGAGGCCCCATGAGCTGGGCGGCATCGCCGCCGGCGGTGTTGAAGAAGACCAGGTAGGTGGGGGCGTTGTCCAAAAAGCTGGAAAGCACGCCGGTAAGCCAGAAATACATGTAGTTTACAGGCTGCCCGTCGCGGCTGACCAGGCTGATCACCTCGCGCAAAGCCCCTTGTTCGCCCGCACGCAATATGGCCAGGGCCGGGATCATGCTTATGAAGATACCAAAAAAAAGTTTGCCTACTTCCAGTATGGGTGCCCAGTTGAAGTTGTTTTTACGGCGGCTTTCCGCTGGGGTAAGTTTGAGGGAAAGGCCGGCGATGCCCAACAGGGCAAAGTCGCGCGCCAGGTTCTGGATGGAGATGGACACATGGTAAACCTCTATTTCGCCCAGGTTGACCGAGCCGCTCCAGAGTACGGAACAGACAATGCCGGCCAGCAGCAGCAGGTTCACCTTGCCTTCAAGGCCCAGTTTTTCATCCGAAGCGGAGGCGTCGGGCGGGGGAGCGGGGCGTCCCTCTTTGTTGTAAAGGAAGTGTTCCATGGCGCAATAGACAAGCAGCAGCAATATGGCCTCAAAAATCAGAACGGGCAGGAGATGTTGGGCGGTCCAGAAAAAACTCACCCCTTTGAGAAAGCCCAGAAAGAGAGGAGGATCGCCCAGGGGGGTGAGACAGCCGCCGATATTGGCCACCAGAAAGATGAAAAAGACCACGGAGTGTACTTTGTACTTGCGGTGGGCATTGGCCCGCAGAAAAGGACGGATAAGCAGCATGGCCGCGCCGGTGGTGCCCATCCAACTGGCCAGCACGGTCCCGACCAGGAGGATGCCCGTATTGACCATGGGGGTGCCGACAAGGGAGCCGGTCAGGCGCACCCCGCCGGCCACGGTAAACAGGGCGAACAGCAGGATGATGAAGGGGAAGTAATCCAGGCTCAGGGCGTGCCAGGCTTCATACATAGCCACGGATGGCCCGTAAGCCGCAGCGCAGGGGATGAGAAAGGCCAGCCCCCAGAAGACGGCAATTTTGCCGAAATTATGCTCCCAGAAATGCGGCGCGGTCAATGGACAGACGGCAATGCACAAAAGCATGCAGACAAAGGGAATAATCCAGTAAGCGCCCAGTTCAGGACCCGGCAGATGCGCGCCCGCAGCAAAACCCGCCGCCGGCAGACCCAGCGATACCGCCAGGGCGGCCAGGGCCGCGAACAGGCATTTATTTTTCACCTTCAGCACTTTAAAGACCCTCCCGGTTAAAACATTTTATGGGTTGGAGCAATTTCAAAGCGAAGTTGCCCTAGAGTTTAACTTTAAGATTATATAGTTAGGGTTATCACCTCAATATAGTTGGGGCTATCGCCCCAAGCCCCATTTGTGGGGCCGAAGGCCCCCCAAACCCCCCGGACGGTTTTTCGCAGCGCTGCTGTTGAAAAATTGAACGGGTTTCCCCGGGGCGCCTTGCCCTTATGCCCAAGGGACTACAGAGATAAAGCGGCCCGGTGGCATTGCCTCCGCTCCACCATATACGGAAGCAACTAATATTACAACTCAATAAAGCACCCGGATCAAGGTCAGGCCGTGCGCCGGGGCGGTGGGGAAGGGGCTGTCCTTGCGTTTGCCGGCGGCGAAGAGCGCCGCCGCGTCTGCCGGGCGCAGCCTGCCCCGGCCGGCCTCCACCAGAAAACCCATCAGGTTTCTGACCATCTGCTTGAGAAAGCCGTTGCCGGTGAAGCGCCAGAACCAATACCGGCCGGGTGGAAAATCCGGCGGTTCCGGAGACGGACACAGAGGCAGCCGGACCAGCTCGTCCAGGCGGCGTACTGTATTGCCTGCGCTATGGCCGGAATTTTGAAAAGCGGCGAAATCATGCTCGCCAAGCAGGGCGGCGGCGGCTTCGTCCATCAGACGCAAATCCAGCGGTCCGACGCGCCATACAAAAGGACCCCACCGGGGCGGCAGGGGGACGGAATCCAGGCTGAAGGCATAGGCGTAAATTTTGCCGGCAGCGCTGAAACGGGCATGAAAATCCGGCGGGACCTCCTCCGCCCCCAGAATGACCAGATCGTCCGGCAAGAGGCCGCGCAGGGCCAGGGGCCAGTTGATGCGGGCCAGCTTTGCCGGCACGTCAAAATGGGCCGCCTGCATATCGGCATGTACGCCGGCATCGGTGCGGCCGGCCCCATGCACACGCATGGGCAGCCCTGTAAGACGGGTCAAGGCGGCCTCCAGCTCTCCCTGCACCGTGCGCGGCCTGTGCGGCCCGTCGCCCTGGATTTGCCAGCCGGAAAAAGCCGTGCCCACGTATGCCAGGGTGAGTTTAATCCGCGTGAAGCCTGTGCGGTATTCGCCCATGCGCGTCATTCCAGGGGCATCTGCATCCGGGCCAGGGCCTCTGTCAGGCGGGCGGCCTTGCCCGGGTCGGCATAGGTGAGAACCTCGCCCGCCTGGCGGCCGCGCATACCCGCCAAAACCTTGACGGCAATCTTTTCGTCCAGAGTCCCAATAACCTCGGCCGCTTGGCGCGCCTTCATGTTGGAGAGTACATCCACCAGATGTTTGTACTTTTCGTTCTTGGTATCCTCCGCGTCCTTGAGCATGGTCTGCAGGCGCATTTCCAGGGCCTGCATCTGTTCCAGACGTGCGTTCAGGTCTTTTTCCAGGGCGCGCAGGTCCTGTTCGCGGCGGCTCAGTTCTTCCTGCCGGCGGTTCATGGCCTCCAGGGTCAGGCTGTTGGCCTGCCCGGCCTGCGCGGCGGGAGCCTGGGGCTGGGCGGGGGGAGGGGTAGCGGCAAAGGCCGCG
>JAITGZ010000083.1 GCA_031280335.1 Deltaproteobacteria bacterium
CTTTACCCCAACAAAAACAAGGCAATTTTCTGTACCATGATTTACTGGAGCAATTGAATCCAAAGGCACCGTTACTCCTGTTGGCGAAAAAAATTCCCTGGGAGATGTTCGAGGAGGCATTTGTCCCGTTGTATGCCGATTTGGGCAGACCGGCCAAACCCATTCGGCTGATGGTCGGACTGCTTCTGCTCAAGCAGCTTGAAAATTTAAGCGATGATCGTGTGGTGGATACCGACACCAAGTTACGGGTGAAGGTGATGAGACGTTGCTGGAAGCTGGCGATGCGATCAACCTGCTCCTGGCCGCTGCCGCCTTCAATTGCAGGAAATGGATGAATGCTGTGGCCCGCGGACTGCTTTTTGTTCTTTTTTTACTCCGCGCGATGATGTGCCCTACAAAGGAACTTTGTCGGGAAATCGGATGAAAATGTTTTTTAAGGACTGACTAGATAACGCCCGGTCGCTGTCCTTAGAGCAATTTCAAAGCGAAATTGCTCTAATCTCTCACGTTGAGTTTTATCATTTCTGATTGCTTCGCTCTTAAGGATTTTGCGGCAATGAATTATTCTCTTGATCTTTGGGCAGCGGTCCGCCCAGGGTGGAAAGAAAAAAGGCGGCAAAGAAGGCGTCTCTTTCCCGAATGATTTGCTCCCGTTCCGCGCCGTTCAGGGTGCCGCACATGCCCGGCGGCCCAAGGTGCCGGTCTTCCGGACAGCTGGCGCTCAGAGAGTAATGATCCGCCTGTTCCAACACTTTATAATGCAATTTTTCCAAAAAAGGCAGAGGCAAAAGGGGATTCTTCTCTTTCTGACGCCGGGTCTCGCCCGGTGTCTTCGGCGTGTCTTCCGGCGCTGTTCTGACCGGGACGTAGCCCATGAGCTTATCCGGGCCGGGGTAAAGTTCTTCATGGCCAGCGAAAAGCGCGGCCACGGGCAGATTTAATCCGGCCAGCCTCTGGCTGTCGGCCATAACCAGCCACCCGGGGGCCAGAAGGCCTGCGGCCTTCACTCCTGACCAGGGAACACCTTCATTTTCATTGTCTCTGCCTCTGCGCATGGAGCCAAGCTTTTTCATATCCGTTTGAAAAGAACCCAAGCGCTCTTCCGCCCAGGATGAACATAGCGCCGGATCATATGCGTTTTCGGGCGCTTCCGTACGGCCTGCGGCGCAATATCCGGCATAAGCGTCCGGGTTAAGGGACACCCCGCACAGCTGCAGAACGGTGAGCGCCCCCGCGCCCACGCCCAAAAGACCTATGCGCTGCGCGTCCAGTATGCCGGTGAAAACAGGTTCAGCCAGGGCGGCGGCAAGGGCATCGCGCAGATGTACGGGTCTGAACCAGGCCAGAGCGGCGGTGTACATGGCCCCGGCGTTTTCAATGCTGTCGCCCGTGTGGGTGGGGGCAATGACCGCAAAGCCGCGCGCGGCCAAAGCTGCGGCCAGTTCATGCTGGGTCAGGCTGTGCCCGGCGCTGTCGTGTGAGATGAGGATGACGGGCAGCAGCGCCTCCAGAGGCGGGGCATCCCTTTCAGCGCGCAACATCCAGCGGCCGAAGGCGGCGTGCGGTTCAAAGCGCGGCCCCCGCCGCGCCGGGTACCAAAGCATTACCCCGGGCTGCGCCTTGTTTTGGATGAATGCGGTGAGGGATCGCACCCCCACAGGGTGCAGGACTTCCACCCTGCCCATGTTCCAGGCCGGGGTGGAGCAGAAAAGGAAAAAGGCCAGGCCGGCGAACAAAATAGACCGGTGAGCGCGTTTACGCCTGCCCTGTCCGGCGGACGGAGCGGTATTTTCATAATCCCCAGAGCGGCGCATGCCTTAGCCCCCGGCACCCTGGGGTTTTTCTTTTATGGGCAGGCAGACCAGAGCGGCAGCCAGGGCCAGGGCCACATCCGCCGTCCAGATCCAAAACAGGTTCCCGCTGTGCTGCACGGCCAGCCCGCCCAGAAAGGCCCCCAGAAACGCGCCCCACTGATGGGTGAACAGGGTCAGGCCGTAGAGTGTGCCCATATGGCGCAGGCCGAAGAGTTTGCTCACCAGTCCGGCGGTGGGCGGCACTGTGGCCAGCCAGACCAGCCCGGTCAGGGCGGAAAAAACGTAAAAAGTCATGGCGCTTTTGGGCGCGGCCAGATAAAGGGCCACCAGCGCGGCCCGGCTGAAGTACAGCCCGGTCAGCAGGTTTTTGAAGCGAAAACGACGTCCCAGGAAGCCCACGCCCACGCTCCCGGCCACATTGCACAAGCCGATCAGGGCCAGACTGACAGCGGATACGCCCGGCGGCTGCCCATGCAGGTGTATTTCCTGCGGCAGATGAGTACTGAGCATGCCCACATGAAAGCCGCAGGTAAAAAAAGAGGCATGCAGAAAAAGATAACTGCGCTCGCGCAGGGCCTGCCCCAGCAGGACACGCAGGCCGGGCGCGGCCGGGTCCGCTGTTTTGCCCTCGGCCTTGCGGCTATTGCCTTGGACTGAAAAAATGCCGGAGCCGCAGAGCAGGCGGGAGGGCAGCATGGAAAGGATGGCGGATGCGGCCAGAAAGATCAACCCGGCGTGATAGGAAAAGGCCTGGATGAATTTTTGGGTCAAGGGGGCCAGAGCGAATTGGCCCAGGGAACCGCCGGCATTGATCAGACCGCCGGCCAGAGAACGTTTTTCCGCCCCCAGGCGGGCCATGACCACACCAATGAGGATGGTGAAGCCTCCCCCGGCCGCGCCCGCCGGAAAAAGCAGCCCCTGGGTCAACAGCAGCACAGGCAGACTATCCGCCCAGATGGTGCAGATCTGACCCAGGGCCACACACATGGCCCCAAGCATGAGTACGCTCCAGGCCCCTTTTTTATCCGCCCAGAAACCTACCAGGGGTTGGGCAGCGCCCCAGACCAACTGCCCCACGGCAACGGCCAGGCTGATTTCGGCTAAAGTCATGCCCGTAGCCTGATGTATGGGCAGAATAAAAAGTCCTATGCACTGGCGCATGCCCATGACCACAAAAAGAACCAGCGCGGCCAGAAAAACCACCCGCCGGTCGGTGGGGGAAAAGCGCCCGGCATCAGGCGCACGGTCTTCAAACATGGATATGCCTCATATGCAGTAGTGGCAGGCGCCGAGCATGCTTTCATCCGGACTGGGAGTGGTGGAGCGCTGCTGCACCACCTTGGAACCGGGGGGGATATCACCGGTAATCCACACATTGCCGCCAATCATGCTCCCCCGGCCTATGGTCACCCGCCCCAGAATGGTAGCCCCGGAATAGACCACCACTTCATCCTCCAAGATGGGATGCCGGGGCAGGCCCTTGGTCAGCGTCCCGTCCTCCTCTTTGGGAAAGGACAAAGCCCCCAGGGTTACACCCTGGTACAGGCGGCAGTTACGGCCTATGACGCAGGTTTCGCCTATGACCACGCCCGTGCCGTGGTCAATGAAGAAATAATCCCCAATGCGCGCGCCTGGGTGTATGTCGATACCGGTCTCGCTGTGGGCCATCTCGGAGAGGATGCGCGGGATGAGCGGTACGCCCAGAAGCCGCAGCTCGTGCGCCACCCGGTGGTTGGTCATGGCCAGGATGGAAGGATAGCAGAAAATGATCTCGCCCGGACTTTTGGCTGCCGGGTCTCCCTCATAAGCGGCCCTAACGTCCGTTTCCAGACTGGCTCTGATTTGCGGCAGCTTGCGCACGAAGCTCCAGGATAAATCCGCCGCGTCCGCCCCGGCGGCATCCGGCTCGGCGGCATCCCTGGATGCCGCCGCCTGGGGAGAGGCGTTTCTTAAGCGACGCCCGCTTTCGATCTGCTCGGCCAGAATACGGCCAATACTATCCAGATTGGCGGCCAGATGGTAGCGTCTGGAAAGCTCCAAAGCGTGCGGCAAAGAATAATAGCCCGGAAAAAACACCGCCCGCAGCCGCTGCATCAGTTCATCCAACGCGGGCAAAGAGGGCATGGCCGCCGCGCCGTCAAAGCCCGGTTCATAAAAAGTCGGCCTGAGCAGCGCGTCCAGCAAGCGTTCCATACTTTCCAACTCCGGCCGCGCCAAAACAGCGCCGTCGCCTTTACTCATCGCCATACCTCCAGCTTCGGGCAAAGTAAAAAAACATTCTACGTCCTCACGCCTTTAAGGTCAACTTCAGCATAAATATGACACTACCCCGGAACGGATTAACTTTAAAAACCTCGCGGCATGTACGGTTCAAGGGTGGCGGGAATCCGCAACGCGCCCCGATCCCGCGCGGCAAGGGGTATGTATGCATACGGCAAAAAATTTTTTGAATTAATTTCTGAAAAATAGCTTGATCTTTTTAAAATTTCGTATTAGTTTCCAAAATATACCGGCATTACGCCCAGGAGGAATCATGAAGTCAGTATTAAAGTCCCATGCGGGCAAATTGATCCTTGCCGCGTTTCTTGCGTTTTTTTGTTCCGGTGTGGCTCAGGCCGCGAGCCTTGCCGATCTGCCCAAATTGGAAGGCCCCATTTTGATCACCTCCCTGGGGCAGGCCCCTGACGGCAACACCATCGCGGTACTGGCCAAACGCAACGGCGTTGTTTTGCCGTACGAGACCCTGGCCGCCCCCGAACGCATCAAAGAATTTAAAACCGTCATCATCAGTTACGGGGTAAGCCTCAAGGGCTTCGGCGCGGCCGGAGTGAACCTTGACACCGAGCTGGCCCGGGCTGAAGCCATCAAAAAAATAGCCAAAGACAACAAAATTACCCTGGTGGGCATGCACATAGGCGGGGTGGGCCGGCGGGATCAAATGTCCAACAAGATCATCGAAAACTACGCCGGCATGTGCGATCTGCTTGTGGTATATAAAGACGGCAACCAGGACGGCATGTTCACGCAGGTAGCCGGCAAGGCCAATATTCCTTTTATGGAAATGGAAAAACTCGCCATGATTAACGAAGTTTTGAACAAGATGCTTAAATAAAATGTTTCAGGCCATTTCACTTTGAAATTGCCCTAAGGAAACGCTGATTTATTCTCTTGAGGGCGCCTTGCCATTATGCCAAGGGCGGCATCGATGCTGTCGCTATCCGTAAGGCGGCCTTGCCGCCTCATGGATAGCGCAAGGAGAAGGCTGCGCCTGGGCGAACATGCCCCTTTCTTATTCCCCCCAGCGGGGTTCGGGGCGGAGCCCCGAATTAATCAGTGTTTCCTTAGGTTCTTCAGCCGCTCTGCGGCTGAAGAACTGAACGGGG
>JAITGZ010000098.1 GCA_031280335.1 Deltaproteobacteria bacterium
GGATGAATGCTGTGGCCCACGGCCTGCTTTTTGTCCTTTTTTTACTCCGCACGGTGATGTACCCTACAAAGGAACTTTGTCGGGAAATCGGATGAAAATGTTTTTTTAAGGACTGACTAATATAGTTTTATAGCACAACCAAATTCCGCGTGATTATACACATTTTAGAGCAATTTCGCTTTGAAATTGCTCTGGCGGCTGGGTTCGCGCAGCGCCGCCGCCAGTCTGTGAGGCGTAGGCGAAATTCACTCTCGCCGTTAAGCGCCGAGCAGAGCGTTTCAAAGTTGAAATGCTATAAAGCAATTAACTTTTGAAATACTCCATATGCCTCCAAACTGTGTAACACGACCTCCAAGGCATAAATTATGCAAGAAAAATTTTACGATCCCGATAAATGCATGGGCTTCATGACTTTCACGACCAGCCGTATGCTGGCGGCCTCCCTACACAAGCATATGGCGGCATTGGGCCTTGACCTTACTGCGGAACAGTGGGGCCTGCTCATGCGCTTTTGGAACCGGGGTGATATCACCCAAGAAGAAATTACGCGCATCGCGGGCGTGGACAAATCCACCGTGAGCCGCGCACTGAAAGGGATGGAACGCAAGGGGTGGATTATTCGCAAGCTTGACCCGGCGGACACGCGCCGAAAAATATTAAGCCTGACGGACAAGGCCGATGCCTTGAAACAAAGCAGTTTACGGGCTGTACAGATAACGCTCGCCCAGGCGCTGAAGGGAATAGACATGGAGGAATGCGCCGTCTGCTTGAAGGTCCTCGGCCTGATCAAAACAAATCTGCTGGATGCGGCGGAATAGCCTGATGTAAAGCCTCGCTTCGCCAGGATGAGCTGCGGGCTGCGCCCCCGGCGGGAGCGGCTTTGACCGTTGATATGCTCTAGATGTTCCACTCCAACAAGCGCAGAGACAAAGCGCGGGCCAGGGCGGCAACGGCAAAAGCCAGCGCCGTATTGAAGATCAGGCTGAAGGCCGCCCACTTCCAATGGCCGGTCTCCTGGCGCAACACGACCAAGGTGGCAAAACAGGGGGAATAAAGCAATACATAAACCATCAAGGCTACGGCTGTGGCCGGATTCCAGTCCGGATCCCGCCGTATGCGATCCTGCAGCGGCGCGGCGTCCTCAGTGTCCAATTCGCCCAGGGAATACGCCGTGCCCAGGGTGGACACAATGACTTCTTTGGCTCCCAGGCCGCCGATCAGGGCGATGTTCACCCGCCAGTCAAAACCCAGGGGGGCGGTCAACGGTTCCAAGGCCGCGCCCAATCGCCCCGCGTAAGAATGAGCCAGAGCCAGACTGTTCAACTCGTTCACAGCCTGATGCAAGGCATCTGCAAGTGGCGCGCGTTGCGCCGCCTTTTCCGGCGCAGCAGATTCTGTTTCCATCTCCGGTCCCAGTTCCGCCAGGGCGGACTCCATCCGGGATATTTTTTCCGCATAAAGGGCGGCCTGCTCTTCCGGAAGAGCCGGAAAGGTCATGCCCGCCCAGATCAGTATGGAAATGGTCAGAATGACCGTGCCGGCCTTTTTGATGTATTGCCAGACCCGCTCCAGGGAATGAATCATTACTCCCAACAAGGTGGGCATGCGGTAGGGAGGCAGCTCCATGACAAAGGGGGAGGCATCACCACGTATGAGCGTCGTGCGCAGGCATTTGGCCACCAACAGGGCCATGCCCCAGGCGAAAAGCGAAACGCCCAGCATGGCCGCCGTCTCGTCTTGGGGAAAAAAGGCCGCCGTCAGCAGCAAAAAGACCGGAAGTTTAGCTCCACAGGTCATGAAGGGCAAGGTCAGGATCGTGCCTAGTTTTTCGCGCGGACTGCGCAGGGTGCGCGTGGCCATGACCCCAGGCACGGCACAACCGCCGGCAATGCCGCCGGAGACAATGAAGGGCATGACGGAATAACCATGCAGGCCGAAAACGCGAAAGACGCGGTCCAGCATATATGCGGCTCTGGCCATGTAGCCGCTGTCTTCCAGCACGGAGATGAGCATGAACATGATCAAAATGAGCGGCACAAAACTCATCACCCCTCCCACTCCATCAATAACACCCGATACCACCAACGAGCGCAGCAAGCCCTCAGGCAGTATTTCAGATGCCAGACCGTTCAACAGGGCAAAAAATTTCTCCAGCCAGAGCATGGGAAAGGCCCCCAGACTGAAAGTAATTTTATACATGACATAAAGAGCGCCCAACAAGATCAGCGGACCGAGCAGCTGGTGCGTCAAGACCATGTCCAGACGATCGGAAACATGCCGGCGCAGATGTTCATCTTCGCGACGGCGCAGAATATCCCCGCGCAGCAACGAGGCGATGAAGCCGTAACGGTAGTCCGCCACCACCGCCTCGGCGTCAGCACCTATGGTGGCCTTAAGGTGCCTGGAGAGGTCTTGCGTCCTGCCTTTAATGCTCCCGGCCACAGTGGGAGCCTCACGCTGCAGTATGGAAATGACTTCCGCGTCATTTTCCAGGCACTTCACCGCCGCCCAGCGCAAAGGATACCTTGCCAGCGCCGTCGCAGCCAGATTGTCACGCTCCAGCAGCGCGCTCAATTCATCCAGCAGCGGATCCAGGTCAGGCCCGTAGGCAATGCGCAAGGGCGGCTTAACCAGGCCATTACGGGCTTCTTGGGCCAGAGACACAGCGGCCTCCATAGCCTCGCGCAGCCCTTCGCCCCGCCGGGCGACCGCAGTAAAAACCGGCAGTCCCAGTATCTCGCCCAGGCACCCGGTATCGATCTCCAGCCCCTGCTCCACCGCCTCGTCATACATATTAAGCGCCAGAACCACAGGCAAACCCAGCTCCATAATCTGCACCGCCAGATACAGATTGCGCTCCAAAGCGCAGGCATTGAGTACAATGATGACGCAGTCCGGTTTTTCCATGGTCAGTGCGCGCCGGGCAACCAGCTCATCCTGAGAATAAGCGGTCAGGGCGTATGTTCCGGGCAAATCCACCACCCGCACCAACTCATGCCCCCATTTAAGCAAACCTTCTTTGCGCTCCACCGTAACGCCAGGGTAATTGGCCACATGCTGGCGTGCGCCCGTGTAGTGGTTAAAAACCGTGGTCTTGCCGGAATTGGGGTTGCCCACCAAGGCTATACTCAGAGGACGCCCCAAAGAACTGTGGCGTTCATGACCTACCATGACTATAAAGGCCTTACCGTTATATGGCCAGCTTCGTTGTCGCGCAGAGAGAGGGTAAAGCCTTTAAGCCGCAAAGCCACCGGATCTTTGAGCGGAGCGCGTCCCACCACCTGCACCTCCGCCCCAGGGATAAGGCCCATGTCCCGAATGCGCCGGCCAAGCTCGCCATCGGCCTCTATGCCCACAATGATCGCCTTCTGCCCCTTGGTCATCTGCCGCATGGAAATATGTTCGGCCATCAAGAAAGCCCCCTCTTCACACTTGTCCTTGC
>JAITGZ010000121.1 GCA_031280335.1 Deltaproteobacteria bacterium
CAGCAGCGTGGAGACCTTCCCCCTGGGCCTGGCGGATAAACGTGGGGGCGTAAAATTGAAAATACCCTCTTCCGGCGTGGACTCTGGCCTGGCCTGCATCGGCACGCCCCTGCGCTTTGCCGAATACCATGAAGTGGAGGTGCCTGTGGATACGCTGGATAATATTTTAGAGCGCAAAAGCGCGCTCCGGCTGGATTTGCTTAAAATAGACACGGAGGGGTGCGAGCTTTTTGTGCTGCATGGGGCCGAGGCTGGTCTGCGCCGCTTCAGGCCGCTGGTGATTTGTGAGATGCATGCTCCCAATACGGCCCAATTCGGCTACCATCCTTCCGCCGTGACGGAGTTCATGGCCGGTCTCGGCTATGAACAGACCATGATTAGCAAAGATGACGCGCTTTTTACGGCCAAAGAGCAGATCTGGGCGGCGGAGGCCTTCAACGCGCCCGTAAATAACGGAGTATGTCATGTCTGTTCCTGATAAGAAGACCGGCGAATTTTTCCGCCATTGGCGGGATGTACTCTCCTCTGTGGAAAAACGGCTCTACTACCGGGATCAGAGTGAGGCGTCCTTTCAGGCCCTGTGCGCGCTGGCAGCGGATTTTAACCCAACGCTCATAGTGGAGCTGGGCACGCACTACGGGACCAGTCTGCGCGCCTGGCTCATGGCCGCGCCGCAGGCGCGCGTTACGGCTGTGGATCTGGATTTTTCCGCCTTGAGCCGCTCCATGGATCTCTTCCCCATAGCTCCCGAAGCCCTGACCAGGGTGAAGCTGCTGCAAAGCGACATCATGCGTTTGGATTTTGCTTCATTGTGGAGCGAGCAAGACCGGGTGCTGCTTTTCGTGGACGCCCATGATCTGCCTGATGTCCCCATCATGAGTTATGTGCTGGAACAGGCTGTGCCGCGTCTGCCGCAAGGCAGCCTGGTGGTGGTGGATGACCTCTGGCATAGTCCGGAGCTTGTAACGGCGGCCAACGCCCGCGCCTGCTTCCGGCAAAGGGTTTTGGGTGAAATTGACGAATTGCAGCTTTTTGAAGGCTGGTACGCGCCCTATCATGGGGGAGGGAGCTTTTGGGGCTTTCGGGAGGTTGTCCCCCTGCTGCGTTATGCGCATGAGCGCGGCCTGCGCCTGGAGTTTTCCCCGGAAGCCAAGCATGTGTATTTTTATACCGGGGGGGAAATTCCTCCATCCTCCACCTCCTCTCCGCCTTTTGACGCGGAGCTTTTTAACGGAAACTGCGGCAGCGTATCCTGGCATCCCTTGCAAGACGCCTTCAGCGTAAACGCCCGGCCCCGCTCCGCTGTCCTGAAGGAAGTTACGCGCCTGTACGCCGGCGGAGGGTACAAGCAGTGCCTGGAACTGCTGCTAGATTTGCTGGAGCGGAAACCGGACGCCCCCGGACTTTGCTATGCCCTGGCTATTGTCCTGGCCCGGCTGGGCAGCTTTGATCAGGCTCTGTCCGTGCTTAAAAAAGAAATGACCCATCCGCGCAGGCATCCTGGAACGGACCGTCTTTATGCGGATATCAAGAGCCGTTTTTTCCGGCTCCAGTGCGCGGGCAAAAAACCCCCTCGCCCCGGCCTCAGCCTTTTCGCCGCGCCCAAACCCTTTGCCGGACCGATCGGTATAATACAGCGCAACGCGGTTAAGAGCTGGCTGCGCCTCACGCCCAGGCCGGATATAATGCTTTTTGGCGATGAGGGCGGCATAGCCGGAATATGTGAGGAATTCGGCCTGCGCCATATGCCGGATCTGCCCCGCGATGATCTGGGCGTCCCCAGGCTGGACGAGCTTTTTTTGCTGGCCCAGGCGGAGGCGCGCGCGGATATACTCTGTTATGTCAATGCCGATATCATCCTTTTCAATGACCTGCTGCGGGTCGTTACCGTTGCGGCCCGCAAGTTCCCCGACTTTTTGCTGGTAGGGGACAGGCTGGACTACGATTTGCGGGAAGAAATAGATTTTTCCGACCCGTTGCGGGTGGAAAAGCTCTTGGCCCATGCCCTGGAAACAGGCGTTATACACAAGCCCACAGGTATGGATTATTTTGTCTTCACCCCCGGGCTGTGGCGGGATATCCCCCCCTTTGCCCTGGGGCGCTGCAAATGGGATATATGGCTGCTGGATAACGCCCTGCGCAACGGGTGCCCGGTGGTGGACTGCTCCCCGGCGGTAACCATAATACACCAGAACCATGACTATGCGCATGTGCAAGGCGGCAAGGAAGCCGTCTTCGGAGACAGTGATCCCAGCGCCAGGCGTAACAGGGCGTTGGCCGGCAGCGGGTTTCAGATTCTTAACGTCAACTTCGCGCCCTTCCGCGCGCATAAAGACGGCCATATAACGCGCAGGGCTTAAGCGTTCCGCCGTCTGGAGCAAAACAGCAATACTCCGGGAGTGAGTCATGGATAAATTGAGATTGTACCCCCCCCCAACCGCTCAGGCTTAAAGGCGTACTCAGCACGACCGTATGCAACCTTTCCTGCACCATGTGCCACTTTAACGGGCCGGAGGGCAAAAAAAAGCGCGACATACTCAAAAGGGACCAGATTGAACGCGCCCTGGACATGGCGGGTGAGCCGGCAGAGATAACCTTTGCCGGAACAGGCGAATTTCTGGTGGATGAAAACGCTGTGGACTACATGCGCATGTGCGCGGATAAAGGCCATAAGCCCGCTCTTTTGACCAACGGGCAGCTCCTTACGCCGGGGCTTATGGACGAAATGCTCTCCATCGGTACGCGCCAATTTTTCATCAGCGTGGACGCCATAGACGCTAAGACCTATTCCCGGGTCAGAAGGGGCGGCAAGTTTGAAAAAATCCTCTCCGCCTGCGCCCACCTGCGGGAGAGGCAAAGCCTGTACCCTGATATCAGGGTACAGGTCAGCCACATCATGTTTGCCCCGCCGCAAACCGTGGCGGACGAGATCGTCAATTTCTGGCGGGACAAGGTGGATGTCCTGCTGCTGCGCGCGGAGTACTATGACAATCTTTTTTTCAGAAATACCTTTTACCCCATACCCAGGGACAGGTGCCACTGCCCCCTGTCGCTTACGCTCACCCCTTCCGGGCATATATCCCCTTGTTGCGCCATGACCTTGTTGCAGCACATGTACAGATTCCCCTGGATGCCCCATATTGATACCCACACGCTTGATGAAGCTTCAACGCTGTTGACGGACATGTATAATGCCAAAGGCAGCAAGTTCAATCATATATGCCAGAAATGCCAATGGTGGATAATGTTTTACCACAGGCCAAACATCGGCTCGCCTTATTCAAGAACATACATGTTTTAAAGATAGAGAGGGATTGATCAATGATATATGTTATAGGCGACAGTCATTCCCTGCTTTTTACCCTGCAAAATGATGTCAAGAGTACGCCGCTGGATTTCGGCATATGTACGGCCATGAATCCGCATCCGGATTTTACTGTATATCATATAGGTCCGGCGACAGCGTACAATATAAACAAAGAGCAATCATCCAACCTTTCTTTCGAAAAAATACAGTTTCTCCTTAAAAACGGTTATTTTCCCGATGGAGCGTCCGTGATGATATCGCTTGGCGAAATAGACATGAGAGCCCATGTTTACAAACATGTGGACGGGTCGCCCGGCAGTCTGCGGCGTACCATTGATGCGGTTCTTCACAATTATTTTCTTTTGGTCGATCGTCTGCGCGAATGCGGCTTATCCATTATCTGTTACGGGCCGCCCGCCTCCATGCCCGAAGGGCGACGCTCGAACCCGGAGCATCCCACGTGTGGGACGGAAAAGGCCAGAAATAGCGCCACGGAAATGTTTACGCAAGGTCTCAAGGAGCACGCTGCGGAGCGGCGTATCCCCATGTTCAGCCTTTTCCCCTATATGATCAATGACGACCGCACAACACGCTCTGAGATGATGATTGACGGCTGCCACGTGTCCCCCCGCCTGCGCCGGCTCGCCTTTAAGCTTCTGAAAAAAGAGCTGGACGCCGCCGGGCGGTACAATTTAACTTCAGGGCGGGTTCAAGATGAAATTACGCTGAAAACCCGCCTTGCTCCGGCCTCGGCCTGAACGGAAAACTCCAAAGCGCCCATCCGCCCGGCGGATACGTCCGCGCGTATCTGACCCTGCCCATAGTTCTTGTCAAGCGGGGCGGCAGTCCCTATAATAGAGCGGTTCAACCTTGAAAAAGTTTGCACAGGGCCGGTTTGCGCCGCTGGTTCAGCCTGTGGCGCTGCGCGAACCCTGCAAGTGGATGCTGCATCCCCTTCATGGTTTTCAGCCGCCTTGCGGCTGAAAAACGGTGAGGGGGGTTGGGGGGAATCATTCCCCCCAGGTGGGGTTTGGGGCGACAGCCCCAATAAATAAATAATTACGATCTTAAAATTAAAAATTTTAAGGCCAGAGAGTGAGCGCCATGCCCTTGAAAGGTCCGCATATATCCATAAAATCCGAATCTTTGGTGGAGCGCATTTTGCGCGTCAAATTGGAGGAGTTTGAAGAGTGGCCGGAGGCGGTGCGCCGCCTGACCGTGGAAATAGCCGAAGAGCTTTTCATGGTGCGTTACAACCCCTTCATCGATCCTGCTGTGGTACGCGCAAGCGTGCGTGAGCGTTTTGAGCGCTCCCGCCGTGGTCTGGCCATGCATTACGCCAACAGCGTCAGCGAGGGCATCACCATGTTCTGGAGCGCCCATGACGCGGATCTGGCCTTTCGCGATGAGATCATCTCCAAACTGCGGGCCTTGCTGCCTGAAGGGAGCCTGGATACGCGGGCTTCTTCCAGGGTGGAGAATGCCACGGACGCGACGGATCTGCGTTTGGAACTGCCGTTGTTGGTGGTAACCCCGGCCACGACGGAAGAGGGGAGCCGGGGGGTGCGCCTGGCCAATGAGATGCAGTGTGCCCTGGTGCCGCGCGGCGGGGGCAGCGGCTACACCGGGGGGGCCATTCCGGCGCGCAAGCGTTCCGTGGTGCTGGCCCTGACCAAGCTCAACCGGATTATGGGGGTGGATGCCGAGGCGCGCGCCATAACGGCGCAGGCCGGGGTTACCACCAACGAGGCTGCCTTGGCCGCCGCAGCCGCCGGGCTGCTTTTCAGCGTGGATCCGGCCTCCAAAACCGCTTCCTGCATAGGCGGCAACATAGCGGAAAATTCCGGCGGGCCGCTGGCCGTGGCTTACGGCACCACGGTGGATAACCTGCTTTCTTACCGCATGGTGCTGCCTACCGGGGAGTGTATTGAGGTCATCCGCCGCGATCACCCCCGCCGCAAGATTGAGGAACGGGATCAGGCGGTGTTTGAGGTGCGCGATCTTTCGGGCGGCTTGCGCAATGTGGTAAAAATAAGCGGCCGCGACCTGCGCCGCCCCGGCCTGGGCAAGGATGTTACCAACAAGACCCTGGGCGGGCTGCCGGGGGTGCAGAAAGAAGGGGTGGACGGCATTATTGTGGACGCCACCTTTGTGCTGCATCCTCTGCTTAAACATTCCAGGGTCATGGTCTGGGAGTTCTTCGGCGATTCCATGCACAACGCGGCCCTGGCCATCAACGATCTCATCGCCTTGCGCGACCGCCTGACGGAGGCGGGAGGCCGGGTAAAATTGAGCATGTTGGAGGAATTTGGGGGCAAATACGTGCGGGCTGTGGAGTACAAAAGAAAATCCTCCCGTCATGAGGGGGACCCCATTTCCGTACTGGTGCTGCAGATGGATAGTGATGACGAGGGTGCCCTGGACGATGCCGTGCGCGAGGCCGGGACGGTTTCAGCCCGTTATGCCGGGGTGGACGCCTTTGTGGCCAAAGACGCCAGGGAGGCCGAGCTATTCTGGGAGGACCGGCACAGGCTTTCGGCCATAGCCAGGCGCACCTCCGGCTTCAAGATCAATGAGGATGTGGTCATCCCCCTGGCCGCGCTGCCGGAGTTCGCCCTGTTTTTGGAAGAGCTCAATGTGGAGGGCATGGCCAGGGCCTACCGGCGGGCCTTGCAGGAGATCGGCCGGCTGCGCGGTCTGGCTGAGGACGATAAAGAATTCAACCGCGAGTTCACCTACGCCTCGCGCCTGCTCAAGGGGGAACGGCCGGCGGACGGGAAGGCGGAGGGGGCAAAACGGCTGACGGATCAGGATTTGCAGCTTCAGGCCGTGCTTTATCTGGGCAAGCTGCGCGGCATGTATCCAGGGCTGGCGGACAAGATCGGCAAGATCGAGGATAGAATGCTTAAGACCCAGGTGGTTGTGGCCAGCCACATGCACGCCGGGGATGGCAACTGCCATGTGAACCTGCCGGTGAACTCCGGCGATGTGGATATGGTGGCCGAGGCGGGCGCGGTGGCGGATCGGGTGATGCAAAAGGCCAAGGCCCTGGGCGGGTCCATTTCGGGCGAGCATGGGGTGGGCATAACCAAAATCGCCTTTCTGGAAGACGAGCGCATCGCCGAACTAAAGGAATTCAAGGCTCTGGTGGATCCGCGCAACATCATCAACCCGGCCAAACTCACCCAAAAGGAACTGCCGGTCAGTCCCTTTACCTTTTCTTTCAACCGCCTGATTGAAGACCTTAATCAAAGCGGACTTCCGGACAAGGAACGCCTGATCGATCTTCTGACCCAGGTGCAGATCTGTACCCGCTGCGGCAAGTGTAAAGAAGTATGCGCCGTGCATTATCCGGAAAAAAATCTGCTTTATTATCCGCGCAACCGCAACATGTCTCTGGGCGCGTTGATCGAGGCCATCTATTATTCCCAGGTGGACGCGGGCCGGATTGAGCCTGCCCTGCTGCGGGAACTGCGCGGGATGACGGAGTATTGCACCGGCTGCGGCAAATGCGGCGCGGTCTGTCCGGTGAAGATCAATTCGCAGGAAGTTACCATGACCCTGCGCGCTTTTCTGGAAGATAAAGGCGAAGGCGGCCACCCCTTTAAAAGCAGGGCGATGGGTTATATAGCCGTGAACCCGGCTTCCCGCTTCCCCCGCGCGGCCAAGGCCGCCTCCGTAGGTCAGCGCGTGGCCAACCGCGCCTTGCCTTTAATACCCGCGTCCCTGCGCGGCCGCTTTTACAACCCGCTCTTTTCCGGGCCGGGGCCGGCCATAGGCTACAGAAACCTTTTTGAGGGGCTGAAACTGGAGCGCGGGTCCATTTTTGCGCCGCCGGGCGATGCCGGGGGCACGCTGCTTTATTTTCCCGGCTGCGCCGGGAGCATGTTTTACCGGGGCATAGGTCTGGCAGGCACGGCCCTGTTGCTGCGCACGGGGTGGGGAGTGGCCATGCCGCCGGAGGCCATGTGCTGCGGCTACCCGGCCTTGTCCGCCGGTCTTGCCCACGTCTTTGCCTCGAACCAGGCGCGTAATATCGAAGCCCTGCGCTCCCTGGCCGAAAAGGCCGCCCGCCTGGGCCGCCCGATCAGCATGGTGTTGACCGCCTGCGGCTCCTGCCGGGATGGGCTGGAGCGTTACAATCTGCCCCAGGTGATCCGTCAGGTGAACGAGGCGGCGGGCTGCAAAGAAAGCGCCGTGGGGCAGGAGGATGTCTTTCAGTTTCTGCTCCGCCATCTGCCCGGAACAGCGGCGGAAGAAGAGGGCGGCGCATCCGGCGCGGAAGGAGGGGACGGCCCGGCGCGGGGGCGTCTTATTTACCATGCCCCCTGCCACGCCGAATGGTCCGGCGTACACAAAAAAAAGGCCCCGCATATGTATGCCGGGGCATTGGGCCGTTTCACCGGCCTGGAGACGGTTCTTTCGCCGGATTGCTGCGCCGAGTCCGGGGTGGGGGCCATCACCTCCCCCCTGGTCTATAACTCCCTGCGCGGGCGCAAGGCCGAAAGCCTGCAAAGGGCCTTCAGCCGGTGCGTGGAAGACGCCCCGGTGCTGGTGGGCTGCCCTTCCTGCAAAATGGGCGTAAGCCGCGCCCTCTTGGGCATGGGGCTGAAGCGCCCGGTGCTGCATACCCTGGAATATCTGGCGCAGAGGCTGTTCGGGCGGGACTGGCGGCCGCGGGCCTTCAAAATCATCGGCGGCGCGGCGGCGGAGGGGGGGGTGCGCCTGGCGGACATGTCGCGCCTGCCCGGTCTCAAACTCAGTGAAACGGATCAAGAGGAAGACGCCTGATTGAAGCACATCTGTTTTGATTACGGGCAAAAGCGCGTGGGGGTGGCGGCGAGCGACGCGGGGGGGGGCATGGCTTTCCCCAGGCTTACGCTATGGCGTAAAAACGCGGATTTGTTCTGGAACAGTCTGCTTGCCCTGCTGCGGGAGGAGCAAGCCGAGGCGCTGGTGGTAGGGCTGCCTTTGCGTGCGGACGGGTCGTATGGGCTGGCCGCCCGGCAGGCGCGCAATTTTGCGCGCAGCCTGAAGCGGCGCACCGGCCTGCCTGTTTTTTACATGGAAGAAGCCTACAGCTCCATTGAAGCGGAGTGTATGCTGAGGGAAAGCGGGCAAGGCTTCAAGCCCGGCGATGGAAAGGTGGACAGCCTGGCGGCGGCCCGGATTCTGCAATCTTTTCTGCATCAGCCGGAACATAAGGAGATGGAGGCGTGAAAAGCTTGGCGCGTTTTTTTCTTTTTCTCCTGCTGGCGCTGCTTCTTGCGGGCGGCGGGGCCGGGTTTTATGCCTATCACGCGGCGCGTAATTTTTTGAATACGCCGGCCAATGTGGCCCTGGGGGAAGAAGAAAGATTTTTTTATCTGGAGGTGCCTTTGGGCAGCAGCCTGGATCAGGTGGCCGAACGGCTTTATGCCGAGGGAGGCATCAGCGACGCGCGCAAGTTCAGGCTGCTTGGCCGCTGGAAAAGGGTGGCCGGTCGGATCAAGGCCGGGGAGTTTGAATTCAGCACCGGCTGGAAACCGGGGCAGGTGCTGGATCAACTGGTCTCCGGGCGCTCCCTGTTGCACCGGGTGACCATACCCGAAGGGCTGCCCTGGTGGGAGGTGGGGCGCATTCTGGAAGAAAACGGCTTTGCGCGTTTTGCGGATTTTGAGGCCTGCGTAAAAGACGCGCGCCTGATGCGCCGTTACGGCATACCCTTTGCCACGGCCGAGGGTTTTTTGTTTCCGGATACCTACATGCTGGACCGGCCTTCTTCCATTACCCGCGCCCACGCGGAAAACATTGTGGCCGTGATGGTGCAGAACTTCTGGACCTCCACCTCCGCAATCTGGCAGGAGGCCGCCCATAAGGCCGGTCTGCGCCAGGGCGAAGGGGTGGAGGTTACGGCTTCAGGCCAGGTGATCGCCTCCTTTGTGCCGCTGTACGCGCGCAAATTCCCGGCGGAAGTAAAAAATCTCGTCATCCTGGCCTCTCTGACGGAAAAAGAAAGCGCTGTGCCCGAAGAGCGCCCGCGGGTGAGCGGGGTGTATGTGAACCGCCTGCGCGCGGGTATGCTTTTGCAGTGTGATCCGACCATCATCTACGGGCTGGGGCCGGGCTTTAAAGGGCCGATTCTGCGCAGCCAGCTGCGTGACGCGAGTAATCTGTACAATACCTACAAGTTCGCCGGGCTCCCCCCCGGGCCCATTTGTTCCCCCGGCTTGCAGGCGCTTGACGCAGCCTTCAGGCCGGAAGATCACCGCTACTTATACTTTGTGGCCACGGGCAAACCAGGAGGCCGCCATGTCTTCAGCCGTACCCTGGCCGAACATGACCGCGCCGTGCAGGATTACCGCAAAGCGACGGAACGGCGCTGATCCTCCGGCCTAACCCGTTACGTGAGGAACTGACATGCCCTCTCCCTCTTATACCGCCAGGATACTCCCCGCAGGGTGCCGCCGGCCTGCGTCCTCCTTGCGCCGTATCTGGAAAGGTACGTACCATGTGCCGCTTTATGACGGCAGTACGCTGGAAATACCGTTGACCCCCCTGCCTGGAGGGGATGAGGCCATTGCCCTGCTTATGAGCAACCAATGCTCTTTTGCCGTGACAGAACACCTCGCTTCCCTTCTTGCGGAAAAAGCCGCCGCCTTCGCCCCGGACTGCATTGCCGCCATTCCCACAATGAGCTTGGAATATGCGCCGCAAGTGGCGCAAAAACTCGGACATGACAGCTATATTGCAATGGGGTTTTCACAGAAGTTCTGGTACGACAGCGCGGTCTATGAAGAAATCCGGTCTTCCACAAGCGCGGTACAGCTCAAGCGGCTCTATCTGGATCCCCATCTTCTGCATAGAGTGAGGGGCAAAAAGGTCGTCGTTGTTGATGACGTCATTAACACGGGCGCCAGCGTTCTGGCGGCCGTCCGCCTCCTCACGCGGCTGGGGGCGAACGTCATGGCGACATTGGTCGTTCTCACAGAGGGGCGGATGTGGGAGCAAACCATGCAGGACCCATTTGTTACAGGACATTCCACCGTAGAGGGAATAGGCCATATACCCCTTTTTGTAAAACACGCGGAAGGCTGGAAGGTCGATGAAGCAACCCTCTGACCGCAAGCCCGCCGCCGCGATAGTTCAATGTTGAGGGGGTCTGGGGGGAATTATTCCCCCCAGCGGGGTTCGGGGCGGAGCCCCGAATTAATTAGTGTTTCCTTAAAAGCTTTCTCCCTCTTCCCCTCTTGTCTCTTCCATTCTTCCATTCTTTCTTTCTTTCTTTCTTTCTTTCGCTCTATTGCCGGTGGGGGTGAATTGGGGTATTGAAACGCCCCATGAAACTTTTTTGCGCTTTGCGTCCTTTGATTTTGGCATCTGCCTCGCCTCGCCGGCGGGAGCTTTTGAGGTCTGCCGGGCTGCGTTTCAGGGTTGTGCCTTCTCCGCATGAAGAAAAGCCTCTGCCTGGTGAAGGGGCGGCGGCTTACGCCCGGCGGGCCGCGCGCGGCAAGGCGGAAGCGGCGTTGACGCTGTTGGGGGTAAAGGAGCGGCGGGCCGCTCTGCTGGCTGCGGATACTATTGTGGTGTTGGACGGGCGCATTCTGGGCAAGCCTTCTTGCGGGGCGGAGGCTCTGAACATGCTGCGCGCTCTGGCCGGGCGCGTGCATACGGTGGTTACGGCTTGCTGTCTGTACCCTTGGGTGGGGGGGCCGTCTGCGCCGTTGGAGTTTGCCTTGCAAAGCCGGGTGAGCCTGTGGGACGCGCCGCCGGAGCTGCTGGCGGCTTACGCGGCCGGGCCGGAGCCTTTGGACAAGGCCGGCGGCTATGCCGCGCAGGGGGCGGGGGCCATGCTGACGCGCTCCGTTGAGGGTTCTTGGTCCAATGTGGTGGGATTGCCCGTGAGTGAGACTGTGGAGCAGCTTCTGGCTTGCGGGGGGAGTGCTTTACGCGGGGCCGAGGCAAAGGGAGCGGCGGTCGTGAGCGCGCGGGTGAGGCAAGGCGGGCCGTGAATATGCAGGTAACGGAGGCGGATTACCTAACCGCCTCTTATCGTTTTGAGCTGCCGGCGGGTCTGATTGCCCAGCAGCCCAGCCCCAGACGCGGGGAAGCGCGTCTTTATCTTTAGGATCGCGCGCATCCTGAGCGGGACCGGCTTTGTTCTTTTGCCGATCTGGCCGGGCTTTTGCCGCCGCGCTCCCTATTGGTGGCCAACAATGTAAAGGTTGTGCCGGCGCGTCTTTGGGGGCGGCGTCCGGGGGGCGGCGTGTTGGAGGTTTTTTTGTTACGTCCTCTTCCTTTGTTGGAAGAGGAGGCGTCAGCTGCGAAAAACGGCTGGCTGGAGGCGGAGGCGGAGGTCTTGATCCGCCCGGCGGGGCGCGTCAAAATCGGGGTGCGTTACGCGTTGGGGGAGGGTTTGGCCGTAACCGTATCGGCCAAAAAAGACTTCGGCGAGGCGCGGGCCATGCTTTTTTGGCAGGGCAGTCTCAAACAGCGCTTAAGGAGCCTTGGCGTCATGCCTCTGCCCCCGTACATACGGCGCGCGCCCGGAGCGGAAGATCTGGAGCGCTACCAGACCTTTTACGCTGATGAAAACAAGGCCGGGGCCGTGGCCGCGCCCACGGCCGGGCTGCACTTTACCCCGGACATACGCGCGGAGCTTTTACGCGCCGGGCATGAATGGGCGGAACTGACCCTTTTTACGGGCTACGGCACCTTCAGTCCGGTACGGACCAAGGATATACGCTTACATCGCCTGCATCCGGAATATGCGGAGCTGCCGGAAGAAACCGTGCGCGGCGTCCTGCGGGCCAGGGAGGAGGGGCGCGCGGTGCTGGCCGTGGGCACCACCAGCGCCAGAACCCTGGAAGGGGTGGCGGCGATGCCGGCCAAAAGCGGAGATGGCCGTCTTTTACGCCCGTACCGGGGCTGGCTTGATTATTTTATTTATCCGGGCAAGCCCGTGCGGGTGCTGGACGGTCTGATCACCAACTTTCACCTGCCGGAAAGTTCCCTGCTCATGCTGGCGGCGGCCCTGGCCGGAAGGGAACGCCTGCTCGCGGCTTACGCCCGGGCCGTCTCCAGCGGCTTTAACTTTTTTTCTTACGGCGACGCCATGCTGATTGTCTAGAGCCTTGAGATTATAGATTCTTGGCGCGTTTTGCGCCTTATGCCTTTGGGATTTTATCCGATAAGCTATGGAGATGCGCGGGCGGCGGGGGCCGCCGCGAACTGGCCTTATTGCGGCATGTTCACAGTTGGGTTATTCTGATCAATTTTTCCAAAAATTTGACTTTTCTGTTCTTATGGTTATTAATGAGAAAATTTTTTGAAAAACGTTGATGGCGGATATTCTTTGATCCGCCGGCGCGCCGGTTTTTATGACGGCGTTGAAACCCGCGCGGCGGAGCCTCACGGCCCACGCAGATTTGACGGAACCATGAACAACGTAAAACCAGGCTGCGGCGCGGAAGCTCCCGGCAGTCAATACGCAAGGAAGTGGATACATGACTACAAAAATTAGAATCATTATAGGCTTTAGCGTAATGATTGTCCTGTTGGCAGTGGTTGCTGTCGTGGCCTACTTCAGCCTGGGCAACGCTACCAACGCGTTTACCGAATACCGCCGCCTGGCCAGGCTGAACGTGCGTTTGTCCGACATCATGGCCAACCAGTTCGCCTCCTCGGCCGCGATACGCCTGTACCGCATTAACGGCAACCCGGCGGAGATGGAAAACGCCCGTCAATTCATCAAGGCGAATCAGGGGCTGATTACGGAATCCAAAACCCTGTCCTCCGTCCAGGCCAATGTGGACATCATGGACAAACTTTTAAAAATCACTGCGGATCAGATCGGTTTGATCACCGATATTGAAAAAGCCCTGACCGTGGTCATGAGTGAGTATCTCAACGATGTCCGGCCTGCGGCCAAGTCCTTTGGCGACAGCGCCGTGAATCTTCTGACGGTCATGACCGAAAACAACAACGATGCCGGCGCACGCGCCGCTGCGACCGTAATGAACAATTTTGCCTACGTTCGCACCAACTGGGCACGTTTTGCCTATACCCGCGACATGGAACATCTTAAAGAAGCCCAGGATTCCATGAAGCTTATGACGGGCAACATAAAGGAATTGGAAGGCAGCGTGGGCGGCGGCAAGGAGCGCGAGGCCTTTGGCAGCATGCGGCGTTCTCTTCAGACTATGCAGGATTCTTACAATAACATGGCCTCCACCGCCTCGGAGATGACCGCCAAGAACGAGGCCCTTCTGGCCGTGAACCGTGGCGTTGCGGATGACATTAAAAAAGTCAACGACTTTGTCAACAGCGCCATGGACGAGCAGGGCAAGAGTACGGTGGAGACGAACGAAGCCGCCCAGATGAGCACGCTCCTGGGCAGCGTATTCGGCCTGCTGGTGGGCCTTGTCTTCTCCATCTTTATCATTATCTCGCTGGTGCGTGTGCTGCGCAAGATTTCCGACTATGCCAACGCCGTTTCCAACGGTGATTTCGACCACCATCCGGATATACGCGAAAAAGGTGAAGTCGGTGCCATGGTGCTGGCCCTGAACAAGATCCCCGCCACCCTGAATGCCATCCTGGAGGATTTCAGAAGCCTGGAAACAAAAATCGAAGGGGGCTTCCTGGATACGCACGGGGATGAAAAGAAGTACAGCGGCGGCTTTTCCACCATCGTTCACGGCACCAACAACATCATCAACCGCTTCCGTATGCTGCTGGACAGCATCCCCTCCCCGGTGGTCATGTTCGACAAGAACACCCTGGTAAGTTACTTCAACAACAAATCCCGCCATCTGGCCGG
>JAITGZ010000150.1 GCA_031280335.1 Deltaproteobacteria bacterium
CAGGGGACATTGTGGCCACACGCCTGATTCTGGGCAAGGATGTTACCGCGGGCATGACCAAAGGCGCGGCTCCGCTGCCGGTACCCGTGCCCGCAGGGCAGCGCAGCCAGCGTCCAAGATAAGTATGAATGTACGCTCTGCCTCCGTCCCTGTGGTACGCCTGCGGGATCTGGTGCGCAACTTCACCCAGGCCGAATCCCTGGTCAAAGTGCTTAAAGGGATAAGTTTTGAAGCCCGTCAAGGCGAATTTGTAGCTGTTCAAGGCGCGTCAGGATCGGGCAAATCCACCCTGCTGCAAATTCTGGGCTTGCTGGACAGGGCCTCAAGCGGCCTGTATGAGCTGGACGGGCACGATGTCTCACACCTGGATGACGATGCCCTCTCCGCCCTGCGCGCGGATACCACCGGTTTTGTCTTTCAAAATTTTTACCTCATACCTTATGCCACGGCGCTGGAAAACGTCATGCTCCCCGGCCTGTACAGCGGCAAAAACCATAAATCCGGCCGGGAGAGGGCGGAATACCTGCTGCAAGGCGTCGGTTTGGCGGATCGTATGGATTTTCTGCCGGCCAGGCTTTCCGGCGGGCAGCAGCAACGCGTAGCCCTGGCCCGCGCCCTGTACAATGAACCGGCGCTAATCCTGGCCGATGAACCCACCGGGCAGCTGGATTCCCAAACCAGCCGTGACATTCTGGATTTGCTGGCCAAATTCAACAGCGAAGGTCAGACCATCATCATGGTTACCCACGACGCCCAGACCGCTGCCTACGCCCAACGGCGCATACTGCTCAAAGACGGAGTCATAGAAAAAGACGAGCCCATCCTGAAGCAGACCGCGCCGCCCAAAAAACGCCGCGCCGCGTCCTTGGCCGGCGGCCGGGGAGCTAGTCCGGAGCATGGCTAAAGACATTCTTAACATACTCCGTAAAGCGCTGGGGCAGGCCTGGCGGGCGGTACTGGCCTACCGCCTGCGCAGCTTTTTTGTCATGCTGGCGGTATCGCTGGGCATCGCGTCACTTTCGGTCATTGTGGCCACCATGGAAGGTGCCAACCGGCGCATTGACGAAATGGTGAGCATCTTCGGGCCGGACGCGGCCTTTGTGCAGGGCGGCAACATGTTTTCCAGAGCCGTGGGGCAGCGCACGCGCACCATAACCTGGGAAGACGTGAGCGCCATGCGCCTTTCCCTGCCGGGGGTATATATAGCCGCGCCCATATCTTTTAAAGGCCAGGTTACCTTGATCAACGGCAGCCGCAACTATCAAAAAGACATGATCATGGGCAGCACCGAAGGCTACAGCCGCACCTGGGACTGGCCTCTGGCCCAGGGGCGCGACATCAGCCCATCTGATCTGGAACAGGCGGAAAACGTGGCCCTTTTGGGTGTGGAAATAACCAGGGAGCTTTTTGGAGATGAAAGCCCCATAGGGCGAAGCATACAGATCGCCAAGGCCCCATTTACGGTCATCGGGCTGCTCACGGAACGGGGGGGATCGGGTTCGGATCAAATGGACTACACGGTGGTCATCCCCTTAAGCACCATGATCCGGCGTTTTAACCAAGATCGCCACTATTTCCGCACCGTGCGCCTCAAATTTGAAGACCCGCAGAATATGGCGGCGCACTCCGCCAACACGGCCAGCCTGCTGCGCCACCTGCACGGCCTGGAAGAAGGGCAGCCGGACGACTTTAGCATCATCACCTCTCTGGATATCCAGCGCTTCATCGGCATGCTCAAAAGCGGACTATCCATCTTTTTAGGTATTACGGCCTTAGCGGCCATTTGCGTGAGCGGTTTTGTTCTGGCCAACCTGTTTTACATATCCGTCTCCGAACGCGGTCCGGAAGTGGGCCTGCGCAAGGCCTTGGGGGCGTCTTCGCTGGCCGTTACCATGCAGTTTCTGTGCGAAGCCGTGCTGCTGACCATAGGCGGGGCTGTGTGCGGGGTTATCTGGGGCATGCTCATTGGCCTTACGATAAAGACTACCCTGTTCAACATAGAATTTTCTTTTTCCGTCTTTGTCCTTTCCCTGGCCGCCGCTGTGCTGGTCGGCCTGGTTTTCGGGATCAGGCCGGCACGCAGGGCGGCCGGTATGGACCCCATCAGCGCCCTCAAAGGACAGACGGAATAGCCGTGCGCGGCCTGTCCATCGCCTTGAAGGCTTTATCCGCGCATAAACTGCGCACTACCCTGGCCATTCTCGGCGTTTTTCTGGGGACGCTGGTGCTGACGGCGGTAACGCATATAGGATCGGCCATCATTTTAAAGGCGGATTTGGAAACCATGAAGCTCGGACCCAACCTGGTGCAAGTACGGGCCACGCCCATACGTTTCGGACGCACCAGCACAGGGGCCAGCCTGGGCATCACCACCAGCATAACCATGGAAGACGCTCTGAGCATACGCGATTCCATCCCGGAAATACGGGATATGTCCATGTTTTTACAGACCAGCCGCAGAGTGCGCGCCGGGTCGGTTCAGACCAGCGGACAGATTGTCGGCGTCAATGCCAGCTACCTGCCCGTGCGTTCTCTGGAGCTTCTGGCGGGGCGTTTTGTGCTGGATGAAGACGAGGAGGAAATGGCCTTGGTCTGCGTTCTGGGCAATACCCTGGCGGAACGGCTTTTTGGCGGAGCCGAGGCGTCCCTGGGGCAAGACGTGTATATAGCCAATGCCCTGTATCGGGTGAAGGGCGTGCTTGAGGCCAAAGGCGCGGATCTGGGCGGCAGCAGTTTTGATGAACAAGTGTTCATCCCTTTGCGCACCTATCAGCGCCGCCTGGTCAATTCTTCGCGCATCGGCGGCCTTTACATGAATTTATATGATCATTCCCACACGGCAGGAGTAAAGAACAGCATTACAAACCTTCTGCGTTTGCGCCACCACATCGGTCTGGGGCAAAAAGACGACTTCAGCGTTTTCGCCGCTGAGGACGCGGCCAAGTTACGTAATGAGACCCTGGAACTGGTTACCAGACTGGGGGCCTTAAGCGCGGGCATTTCTTTTATTGTGGGCGGCCTGGGCATATTTTCCATCATGATCCTCCTGGTCAAGGCCAGACAGCTTGAAATAGGCGTACGCAGGGCTGTGGGAGCCAGCCGCAAGCTCATTGTCAGACAGTGTTTTACCGAGGCCGGGTTGATGGCCGGCACAGGCGGAGCCATGGGGGTACTGCTTTCACTTCTGCTGGTTACGGCTGTATATAAAATAGGTGAGCTGCCCTTTGTCTATGAACCCATGTTCTGCCTGCTGGCAACCCTGGCCTCGGCGGTTGTGGGGGTGGCGGCCGGGGCCTGGCCGGCCAGGCAGGCCGCGCGGGTAGAGGTGGTAACAGCCCTGAAAAACTGGGAATAACAATTTGGGGCATTTTAAAGAAACGCTGATTTATTCTCTTGAGGGTGCCTTGCCGTTGTGCAGAGGGATGGCAGAGGTAAAGCAACGCCTGGGCAAACATGCCCCTTTTGCCCCCTCAAACTCCCCCGGCAGGGGGCT
>JAITGZ010000078.1 GCA_031280335.1 Deltaproteobacteria bacterium
CCAGGCCACGGTTTACCGTTCACTCAAGCTGATGCGCGATGCCGGCCTGGCGCGCGAACTGCGCTTTGGCAGTGATGTAACCCGCTTTGAGCCGCACCTGGAAGCAGACCACCATGATCACCTGGTTTGTGAAGAATGCGGTAAAACCCTGCCCGTACTGGATGAGCGCATTGAGCGGCTTCAGGCGGATCTGGCCGTCAAGCACGGCTTTAAGCTCACCGCGCACCGCATGTACCTGTACGGCATTTGTGCGGATTGCCTGAAAGCCGCAAAGTAAACCCCGCCAATGGACGAAGCGCTTCTGGAGATTCGGGGGGTCAGCCGTTCTTTCGCTACAGGCGGAGGGCTTTGGAGCAGGTCAGATCCCATCAGGGCGGTGGACGGGGTAAGCCTCAGCCTGCCGCGCCGCTCCACCCTCGGTCTGGTGGGCGAATCGGGCAGCGGCAAATCCACCCTGGCCCGTATGGTCTGCCGCCTGCTGGCCCCGGACGAAGGCGATGTGCTGCTTGAAGGCCGCTCTTTGTTCCGGCAGGCGGACAAAAATTTTCTGCGCAGCCTGCCCCGCCGTATGCAGATGATCTTTCAGGACCCCCACTCCTCCCTGAACCCGCGCCTGAAGATCGGCGGCAGTATCGCCGAACCTTTACTCCGGCTGGGACTTTCCCCCAAACAGCGCCGGGAACGGGTGGAAAAACTGCTGACCCAGGTGGGGCTGGACGCAGCGGATGCCGGCCGTTACCCCCACGAATTCTCCGGCGGGCAGCGCCAGCGCGTGGCCATAGCCCGCGCCCTGGCCCCCCGGCCGGAGCTTGTCGTCTGCGATGAGCCGGTGTCTTCGCTGGATGCCTCGGTGCAGGCCCAAACATTGAACCTGCTTCAAGACCTTCAGGATGCCCTGGGCCTCAGCTACCTCTTCATTTCACACGATCTGGCCGTGGTCGGGCATATGAGCGAGCGCGCCGCCGTGATGTACATGGGGCGCATTGTTGAGTCGGGCGAAACGTCAAGCCTGTTCCGCCGCCCCCTGCACCCTTATACCGCCATGCTCCTGGCCGCCTCGGACGCGACCGGACCGGAAGATAAAAACACCCCTCCGCCCCCCGGCCGCGCCCCGGCGCGTTCCTGCCGCAAGGGCGCGGGCTGCGCCTATGCCCCCCGCTGTCCCGAAGCCATGGATGCCTGCCGGCGGCGCACGCCGGAACTCGTCCCCACCGCCTCCGGCCTGGTGCGCTGCTTTGCGGCCGGAAAACATCCCTGAAACAAAACCTTGCCAAAAATATAAAAAAGGCATATATAAACGGATTCGAAAATAAATCCATCTTCTCCGGCGCGCCGCTTTTGCCGGTGCCGTGCCTAAGGCACGCGCGACAATCCAGGGTGCCGGCGGATGTCCGCCGGGAACGGGCTGTTTGCGGAGAAGAGCAAAGTAACCCTGAGGAGTTTTACATGGCCTACGTCAGTATGAAGCAGATGTTGGAAACCGGTGTGCATTTCGGGCATCAGACCCGCCGCTGGAACCCCAAAATGAAGCCCTATATTTTTGGGGCGCGCAACGGCATACATATAATTGATTTGCAGCAGACGGTAAAACTTTACCGTGTAGCCCACGACAGGGTGGTGGATACCGCCGCCGCCGGCGGCAAGGTGATTTTCATCGGCACCAAACGTCAGGCGCAGGAAGTAGTGGCCGCCGAGGCCGCCCGCTCCGGGCAGTATTATGTGGCCAACCGCTGGATGGGCGGCACCTTGACCAATTTTTTCACCATCCAGAAAAGCATTGAGCGCATGAAAAAGCTTGAGGCCATGTTTGAAGACGGCAGCGTAAACCGCTACCAGAAAAAAGAGATCCTCACCCTGCAGCGCGAACTGGATAAGCTGCGCCTTGTGCTGGACGGCATCCGGCGTATGGACAAGGTCCCCAATCTGGCCTTTATCATCGACCCGCAGCGGGAAGGCATCGCGGTCAGCGAATGCCGCAAACTGGGCATACCCATTGTGGCCGTAACCGATACCAACTGCGACCCGGACCTGGTTGACTATGTAATCCCCGGCAATGACGATGCCATACGCGCCATCAAACTTTTTGTGGGGGCAATAGCCGATGCCTGTCTGGAAGGCGAATCCATGGCCAAGGATCGGGGCGGCGACCAGGGACACCGGGAACACCCCCAGACCAAGGCGGAGGAAGCCCTGGAAGAGCGCATCCCCGCGCCTGAACTTGATAAAGACGACGATATGCGGAGCGAAGGAGAATAAAATGGAAATTTCCGCCCAAAAAGTTAAAGAACTGCGCGAGCGTACCAGCGTCGGCATGATGGACTGTAAAAAGGCGCTGCAGGAATGCGCTGGCGACATGGAAGCTTCCATTGACTGGCTGCGCCAGAAGGGCCTGGCCAAGGCGGCCAAAAAGGCCGGACGCGCCACCAGTGAAGGGCTGATCGCCTACAGGGCGGCCAAAGACAACTCCGCCGCCGCCCTGGTGGAAGTGATGTGCGAAACCGATTTTGTCTCCCGCGGAGATAAGTTTCAAGCCTTTGCTTCCTCTGTGGTGAATGCGGTTTTTGAAAAAAAACCGACGGATCATGATGCGCTGCTGGCCCTGGTCGGCGACGACCTGAACAACCAAATCGCCACCCTGGGCGAGAATATGACCATAGGCCGGCACGTTTTTCTGCAGGCACCCGCCCCGGGGCTTGTGGGATCTTATATTCACTCCAACGGCAAAATCGGAGTGCTGGTGGAACTGGCCTTTGAAAAGGCAGAAAGCGCCGCCAACCCCGCTGTACTGGAGCTGGTCAAAAACCTGGCCATGCAGGTGGCTGCCGCCAACCCGGCAGCCCTGGATAAAACCGGTCTGGACCCGGCGCTGGTGGAGCGCGAGCGCGCCCTGTACCGCCAAAAAACCCTGGAAGAAGGCAAACCTGCGGCCATGGTGGATAAAATAGTTGAAGGGCGCATTGCCAAATTCTGCCAGGACGTCTGTCTTTTGGATCAGCCCTATATCCGCGACGACAAAATGCGCATCCGCGAAGTGGTGGAAGCCTGCGTTAAACAGACCGGCGGCAAGATCACCGTGAAAAGTTTTGTCCGCCTGCAGTTGGGTGAAAAAACGCTCTAACCTTTCCCCCTTCACGCCGGAAGGGAATTTTCCATAACCAATTCCCTTCCGGCGCATGGAAGCACCGCAGCGCCGAGATGGAAAAACTCATTATCAGAGGCGGCTGGCCGCTATGCGGCAGCATCACGACCGGTGGCTCCAAAAACGCCGCCCTGCCCATTCTGCTGGCCGGCATTCTGGCGGACGGCCCGGTATATTACCGCAATGTGCCCCGTTTGCGTGATATTTTTACCACCCACAAACTCCTGAACATCCTGGGCTGCGAAGCCTCCTTTGACGGCGAAGAAGGAGACAGTGCCCGCACGTGCGTAGGCACCCTCAACCCTGAAGCCCCTTATGATCTGGTCAAAACCATGCGCGCCTCCGTTCTGGTGCTGGGGCCGTTGCTGGCCCGCCTGGGCAGGGCCAAAGTAGCCCTGCCCGGCGGCTGCGCCATAGGCGCGCGGCCGGTGGATCAGCATCTTAAAGGGCTGGAGCGCATGGGGGCGCGTTTTGATTTGGATTCCGGCTACATTGTGGGGCGTTGCGCCGAACTGCGCGGAGCGGAAATCACCTTTGACTTTCCCACAGTGGGGGGAACGGAAAACCTGCTCATGGCCGCCGTGCTGGCCAAAGGGCAAAGCATCCTGCGCAATGCCGCCCGCGAGCCCGAAATCGCCGACCTGGCCCATTTTCTGGGCGCCTGCGGCGCACGGATCGAGGGCATAGGCTCGGACACCCTGCACATACAAGGAGTGGAAACGCTGCACGGCTGCTCCTACGCCGTCATGCCCGACCGCATTGAAGCCGGCACCTTTCTCCTGGCGGGCGCCATCACCAGAGGAGAACTCATGGTGGAAAACTGCCCGGTGAAAGAACTGGACGCCCTGCTGGTCAAAATGGAGGACATGGGCCTTAAAATCGAACGGCATGAACATAAAGCGCTGGTGAAAAGCAACGGCACCCTGCGCGGCACACAGGCAACCACCAGCCCTTATCCCGGATTTCCAACAGACATGCAGGCCCAAATCCTCTCCCTCATGGCCCTGGCCCAAGGCTCAAGCGTGGTGGAAGAAACCATCTTCGAAAACCGCTTCATGCACGTCCCTGAACTATGCCGTATGGGGGCGGATATACGCCTCTCAGGTTCCAAAGCCACCGTCCGCGGGGTCAGACAACTCATCGGTGCCCCGGTGATGGCCTCCGACCTGCGGGCCGGTGCCGCCCTGGTGCTGGCCGGTCTGGCCGCCAAAGGCGAAACCCAGGTGCAGCGCATCTATCACCTGGATCGAGGCTATGAACGCATGGAACATAAACTCAGAAACGCAGGGGCGGAAATTACACGCGTAAACGATAAATAAGCGTAAAACCGCTGCAAGGCGGCGTTGGAAAAATTTGCCTTGCCCGACATGGGCGCCGCCGCCGGGCCTTATTAAAATGATCATCCACCATCTTGTACCGGTCTGGGCCGCGCCATAAAAAGCTTATATCCGCACTGGCCTGCGCTGCTTCTGCGTCAGCTTGTTCTGCTGGCCGCCCTGTCCGGGGTTTTTGCCTCCAGGCATCCCTGGCCGGGCGTACTGGCCTGCCTGCTCCTGCTTTTGCATCAGCATGAACGTCTTGGGCGTATAAGGCCCTTTTCGGCGCGGGCCGCGTTTCTGGCCCTGCTGCTACTGGCCTTTGGCTGCGGCTGGTTATATGCGGATCTGCGCGCCCCGCGTCAGCCGGAAATGCCGGAATGGATGACGGCCGCTCCGGGGCGGTCACAGCCTGGAGCATATGCCGGACGGAATGAGACGGCCGCTTCGGGGGTGCCGCAAAACAACGCCGCCTTGTGGGCGGCGGCGGATAATGCCGGGGAGACGCCGGAAGCCTCCGCTTCCAGACCCGCCGTGCGCCTGCGGGCCAGGGTACATTCTGTGCAGGGGCGGGCGGAGGGCAATCTGCGCCTTATTCTTGAAGACCTTCGCCCGGCGGAAGGCGCTCCGGCCGATGCCTTTGCCGGGCGGGCGATCTTTACCTGGCGCGAGCCGCCCACGCCTGAAGGGGGCAGGCCATCCAAAGCGGAAAAAGCTGTTGCGCGGGCGGGTTTCCGACTGCCCCGCCGCCCGGTGGCCGGGGATACCCTGGAGATGGATCTGCGTCTGCGGGAAATCCACGGGTTGAGCAATCCCGGCCTGTGGAATGTGGAAGATTACTGGGCCGGGCGCGGGGTATGGCTGCGCGCCTGGGCGGAAGGGGACGCGCCCAGGGCGGAACTGAAAGCAACGGAAGGTTTCGGCGGCCCGTCGCTGTGGCGTGAGCGTCTGCGTCTTAAAACCCTTGCCGCCCTGCCTCTGGATGAACAGGGGGCGCTCCGGCCGGGGGCCGAATTGATTCCGGCCCTGCTTTTTGGGGATCAATACCTTGTGCGCCATAGCGATCTGGAGCTTGTGTCCCGTTCCACCCTGGCGCACAGTCTGGCCCTTTCCGGCTTGCATCTGGGCTATGCCGCAGCCCTGGGCTACCTTGCCGTCCGCCTGCTTTACCGCCTGCGCCCCCGGCTGGCGGAGCGCCTGCCCCGGACCAAGGCCGCTGTCCTGGCCGGCATGGTTCCGGCCCTGTTCTATCTGTGGCTGGGCGCGTCCGCGTATTCTTTGCTGCGCTCCTTCCTCATGCTGGCCTTTATAGGTTTTCTATTTTTCCGCAACCGCAGGCCCCAGCTCATGGACGCCCTGTGCGCCGTTCTGGGCGTGATTACCCTGGCCGGCCCCGAAGCCCTGTTTGAACTCAGCCTGCAGCTCTCCGCCGCCTGCATAGCCGTGATCAGCCTGGCCCTGCCCCTTAACCGGGCCTTGCTCGCCCGTCTGGGCGCCATGTTCCGAAAGCGCCGCCCGGCGGAAGGCTACGCGGAATTTTACCCCCCTCCGCCCGGTCGGGGGCAAAAGCTCTTTTACACTGCTGCGCGCGGCCTGGGTATGCTCCTGCTCACCAGTCTGTCCATACAGCTGGCCCTGGCCCCCCTGCTCATAAAATCCTTCGGGTTCTTCGGTCTGGCCCTGCCCCTTAACCTCATCTGGCTGCCCGTCCTGGGCTTTCTGGCGCTGCCCCTCTGTTTTGCCGGCCTGGCTGCGGCAGCCTTGCAGCTGGAAGGTCTGGCTCAGGCGCTCTTTTACCTGGCCTCCCTGCCTTG
>JAITGZ010000254.1 GCA_031280335.1 Deltaproteobacteria bacterium
CTTCACTCATGATGCCTACTTCTTCGGCAAGAGTTCGCCCAAAGCTCCGGCGCGCCGCCCGCCGGAAGAGGATTCGGGGGAGACAATATCCATTTCCACCCGGCCGCGCACTTCATTGCGGTTTTCCCGCAGATAAAAAAACATTTGGTCGCCGCGAATCTGATTGCCGCCCTCGCGCAGCATGGGGGAACCATCCATCTGCAAAACCTCCGTGGCCACACTGTAGGCAAGCTTGGCACAACTGGCCGTTCTCCCTTCAGGCAGGCGGATTTTCACCCTGGATTCGGCAACGATTTTCTGTACCACCCCCGCGTCCGCGCCGTCCAGCCCCTTGGCCGCTCCCGACCCTCCGCTCAAAAAAACCTGCAGGCGATCCGAGGTCAGATGGAAATCAGGGTGAACCACTTCCACATTACCCGAAAAAAGCAGCTTGCCCGCATCAGGGTCATGTATCATGCTGTCGGAGGTGATTTTCGTGGAGACTATGCCGCTTTCAGGATCGGCGGCCAAGGCGTGCCCTGTTAAAAAACCGAACAAGAACAAAAGACGGAGCGGCCAGGCCAGTACCGGAAAACGCGGGCGCGCCGCCCAGGTGCCGCTCATGGCCTGCCCCCGCGCCTGACGCTCCTTCGGGTGTCGAACTCAACCCGCACATTCTTACGTGCGTGCCAAGTGTTATCCTCAAGGTTGACCATCATTTCGTCCGCCGTTCCGCGCAGGCCCGGCCGGCTGATTTGGGACGGCTGCGGGCAGATCAGACGGGATTCTTTGCCTTCATAAACAATCCGCGACGTTTCCAGCAGATCCTGCTCACGGCTGACCCGCACCTGACCAATGAAAGCGATGCGGTTATCCCGCTGATTGATGTCGCCGCTCTCTGAACGCACGACAATTACCCCGCTCTTGTCCCTTGAGGCGGACAAACCGCCATCTTTATAATAATAGGCCAGAAAAGGGTTTTGCGCAACAATTCCGCCGTCATGCCGCGACATCACCGCCGCGTCGGCCTTGAGACGCCACAGCTCCTTTCCTTTTTCGCCATGGCGCATATCCACGCCGATGATCTCCATGAGCGCCGGGTCCTTTTCAAAAGGATTCGCGGTGTTCCCGGCCATATTCGCCTCTTCGGCCAGCCGCCAGAAAAAAAACACCCCGGCAAAGAGAAAAAGCAATCCCGCAAAAAAAATGGTCTTTTTATGCATCAGGATTTAAGCGCGTCATGCAGCGGAGGCCCGTCATGTTCCTCCAGGCGCGCAAACCAGGAAATCACTTCTTCCTGCCTGCCCTGGGCCATCATTATCTGACGCAACAGCTGCCGGACCGCCCCCCGGCCGCCCGCAAGGGGGGAGACGTAATGGGCCATGAGTTTTACCTCCGGCTGGGCGTTTTGCACCGCCACCGCCAATCCGGCGCGGAGCATAACGGGCAAGTCGATCAAATCGTCGCCTATGTAAGCCACATTGGCCCAACGCAGATTTTTGCGCCGCATAATCTCCCGCAGGCAGGATAATTTTTGAAACTGCCCGGCATGGCATTCCGCCACTTCCAAGTCCATGGCGCGCTGTTCCAGCGCCTTGGAACGCATGCCGGAAATAATCGCGCTTTCAATGCCCGCTTTCTGCGCCAGTCTGATGCCCAATCCGTCCTGCACGTCAAAGCGCTTCAGAGCCAGACCATTATTGTCATAATATAAGCCGCCGTCCGTGAGTACCCCGTCCGCGTCCATGACCAGCATCTTTACAGGCAAGGCCAGTTCCAGCGGAAAATCCGGGTCCAGACCCGCCGACGCCATATTTTTGAGCAGTTCCGCGTGTAATTCAGGCACGGCACACCTCCCATAAAGAGGCCAGGGTTTTAAGCAGGCCGGGCAGATCGCGCAGATGCAGACTGTTCGGGCCATCACACAGCGCCTTGTCCGGCGAAGGGTGGCACTCCATGAATACTCCGTCCGCGCCGGCGGCGACCGCCGCCTTGGCCAGAGCCGGCACATGGCGGCGGTCGCCGCCGGAAGATTCACCCAAAGCGCCGGGCAGCTGCACCGCATGCGTGGCATCCATGACCACAGGCGCGCCGAACTCGCGCATGATCGCGAACGAGCGCATATCCACCACCAGATTGTTATAACCGAAGCTTGAGCCGCGCTCGGTGGCCAGCACCATGGAATTGCCCGTGGAACGCACCTTATCCAGTACCCCCCCCATCTCCCAGGGTGAAAGAAACTGCCCTTTCTTTACATTGACTATTTTTCCGCTTTGCCCGGCCGCCAGCAGCAAGGCGGTCTGGCGGCACAAAAAAGCCGGGATCTGCAGCACATCCACCGCTTCGGCCGCCAAAGACGCCTCCGCCGGCTCGTGAATATCGGTTATAACGGGCAGGCCGCTCTCTTCACGGATGCGCGCCAGCCACTCCAGTCCGCGCCGCGCGCCCGGCCCGCGAAAACCGCGTACCGAGCTGCGATTGGCCTTATCATAAGAACTCTTAAATATAGCCGACAGCCCGGCGGCATCAGCCGCTTCGCGCACAGCCAGGGCGGTGTCGCGGGCCAACGCAAAACTTTCCAACACGCAGGGTCCGGCAATGATAAAGGGACGCGCGCGCAGACGCGCATATAAATCCGCAGCCGGGGCGCTCTCCGCCGCCTTGGTGGCGCATAGCTCCATCCCTTACCCCTTGCGGTTTTCCAAAGAAGCCTTGATAAAATCGCGAAAAAGCGGGTGGGGCTTCATGGGGTTGGATTTGAATTCCGGATGGAACTGACAGCTCAAAAACCAGGGATGATCTTTGATTTCAACGATCTCCACCAGTTCTCCGTCCGGGGAAAGGCCGCTGAAGATCATCCCTGCCTGCTCCAGGCGTTCGCGGTAAGCCAGATTGAATTCAAAACGGTGCCTGTGGCGCTCGTCAATGCGCTCGGTCTGGTAGGCCTTTTGCGCCAGGCTCCCCGGCACCAGCCGGCAGGGGTATGAACCCAGGCGCATGGTGCCGCCCTTGTCGTTGTCCACATCGCGCTCCTCATATTTCGCCGTGCGCGGGTTATACCAGCGGCGCATGAGGTAAATGACCTTATCTTCACACAGGGGGGCGAATTCTTCAGAGTTGGCCCTGGGCAGAGCGGCCGCGTTACGGGCGAACTCCACCACCGCGCACTGCATGCCCAGACATATGCCAAAAAAAGGCGTCTTGCGCTCGCGGGCGTATCTGACCGCCAGCACCTTGCCCTCAATGCCGCGCGTACCGAACCCCCCCGGGACCAATATGCCATCCATATTATCCAGCGTCTTCTCCACATTCTCCGGGGTTATTTCCTCCGAATTGATGAAGCTAAGCGCCACTTGGCTGTCATTGGCAAGGCCCCCGTGCATCAGCGCCTCATGCAGGCTTTTATAGGCCTCGCGCAGTTCCACATATTTGCCCACCACCCCTATCTTGACAGTATGCTCAAGGTGGGAGGCCTTATCCACCAAAGCGCGCCAATCATCGAGACACACATTTTTGTCTTGGGAAAGCCCCAGCATGACGGCCAGTTTCTGCTCCAGCCCTTCATCAAAAAAGCGCAGCGGCACCTCGTAAATATTACGCACATCCACTGCGGAAAAAACCGCATCCGCGTCCACATCACAAAACAGGGCGATTTTACGCTTAAGTTCGCTGCTCACCGGTACTTCACAGCGACAGATGATGATGTCGGGCTGGATGCCTATGCTGCGCAGTTCTTTGACGCTGTGCTGGGTAGGTTTGGTTTTATGTTCCCCGGCCGTCTTTAAATAAGGCACCAAAGTCAGGTGCAGATAAAAACAACGATCTTTGCCCAGATCCCGTTTAAGCTGGCGGATAGCCTCCAGAAAGGGCAGGCTTTCAATATCGCCCACTGTGCCGCCTATCTCAATAAAGGCCACATCCGGGTGGTTCTGCGCGGCCAAGCTGAGAATTCTGTTTTTAATCTCGTCCGTGATATGAGGAATAACCTGGATGGTCGCCCCCTGGTAGCGAGGATCAGACCCTTGGCGCTCTTTCTGGATCACCGCGTTATAGATGCTGCCCGTGGTATGGTTGTTGAGCTGCGTCATGGGTTCACCCAGAAAACGCTCGTAATGCCCCAGATCCAAATCCGTCTCCGCCCCGTCATCCGTGACGAAAACCTCACCGTGCTGGTACGGGTTCATGGTACCCGCATCCACATTGATATAGGGGTCAAGCTTCTGGATGGTTACCTTAAGCCCGCGCGCCTTGAGCAGCACCGCGATGGAAGACCCCGCCAATCCCTTGCCCAGAGAAGACAGAACCCCGCCGGTAATGAAAATAAATTTGGTTTCCTGCATACTCACATCCTTTTTCAAAGCAGGGCCATTGTACGCAAAAAATCATTTTTGTACAGCATTGACCCCCATGAGCCTTGCGGATATGATTATATCCCATTTCAGTCGCCCTGTATCCGGGCAAAGGATGACCCGAATATGCCCAGCCTTGTTTCCGTCATGATCATCACCGGATACGGTACAAACTGCGAGGCCGAATGTGCCCACGCCGCCCTTGAGGGCGGGGCGGACCGCGCGCGTATCGTTCATTTTGCGGACCTGCGCGCCAATGAAGCCCGCCTGGACGAGTATAATTTTTTGGTTTTTCCCGGCGGATTTCTTGACGGCGACGACTTGGGCGCGGCCCAGGCCGCCGCGCAGCGCTGGAAATACGCCGCCGATGAGCAGGGAACCCCCCTGTTGCGTCAACTGCGCGCCTTCATGGACAAAGGCGGACTTATTCTGGGCATTTGCAACGGTTTTCAGCTCATGACCAAATTGGGCCTGCTGCCG
>JAITGZ010000258.1 GCA_031280335.1 Deltaproteobacteria bacterium
AGCCGTCTCCTTGAAGAAGGCAGAAACGCGGCGGGCTTTTGAACATTTTCAAAGTTAAAATGCCCTAGAAACGGTAAGTAAAACCCACACTGATTACAGGCATTATTTTAAATGAATCCAGGGTATCATTCAGATCCTTCAATTCTTTGCTTGTATCAGCTTCAATCTGATTTTTAACCCAGGCCGGTACAGCCGGGTCCGTAGTCACCCAAAAGTCGGCTTTGGGTTTGCTGTACAGCGCGCCCAGGGAGAAGGCGAAGTTAACCGCGTTGTGGCGGCCGTATTCCACCCCGTAGCCCAGGCCCACATAAGGGGCGAAGTGGTTCCATTTAATTTCCAGATCGGCTCGGCCAACTTGGTTGGCTTGATATTTATGGTCGCCGATTTCTATTTCATGCCCGGCCTTGGGGGTCATACCAAAGTTTATGCCGTATTTAAGATAATAAAGACCGGCGGTAAGGCGGAAACTGCCTGCAAAGGGGTGAACATCCGCCAGGAGGCCGGCGTTGTACCAATCAACATTGGTTGAAAGGGACACATCATCTTCGTCCGTGCTGGAAGAAGCCGAATTTAAAGCCATATCCACCAGGGATTGCATGGGAAGATAGTTGCCCTGAAGGCGGATTTTGAACCAGTCGTTAATCTGGTAACCGAGATTCAGGCCCAGACCCATGGGCATGTTCAGGTCAAGACCGGCGAACACCCCACCGGCGCGCGCCGGGACGGCCTGGATCAGGTTTAGACAGAACAAGGCCAATAAACAAGCCGGACGTAAGAATTTTTTCATATGTACTCCCTGGTCGCTCTTTGGCTACGGATTGGCACTAATCGCACGATAATTTATAATCCATTGGCGCGTGTTTGTAAATAGGGCGGCCTAAGGGTAAAATTTTTAAAAGAATTCAGCTTGCTGGGCAGACATGGTTTTTGGGAGGTGAAGATGATACATGCAGTGGTAAAATGCGTCATCTCCGCCTTGAGTCGCAAGTTTATGAGTAATGTAAAGTGAAAAGCCGGGGGAGGAGAGACCCCGGCTTTTCTTTACCGCGAAGGAGGCTGACGCGGTTACATAAAGACGTGCGCCGCAAGGCTGTTAGCGGCTTATTCCGCCGCCGTGCGTTTCCGGTCGCCACAACGGGAAGGCGCGGCATAAGGCGGAGATTGTCGTCTTTTTCTTTAATCCCTGTATAGATGAAAATGACAATGATTGTCAAGCTCTTTTTTAAGAAAAATTAAAATAAATTAATTTTTGAAATATTCAGATATCACACTGTGTTGTACTAAAGAAAGGAAGACGTCTGGCATCTTTGCCAAAATATTTTAAAAACCACCATAGTGGGAGTTCGTTGCAGAGAAGAGGGGCAGGCACCAGCAATCATAAAAAGAGGCGCATTATTGGGACGAACTTGCGCATTCTCTTGCGGGTGTAGGATATTATTGTAGAGGGTGGCCGGGGGAAATTTATCCCCCCCGGATGGGGATGGAGCTATCGCCCCAAAATGCGCAATTTCAAAGTTGAAAAGTTTCAGGTGTCGGCACCGGCATCAGACTGCCGGCTGCGGCGTTACGGGCCACGGTCATCATAAGTTTGAGCCGGTTGATCTGGTTTACCTCGCTCACGCCCGGGTCGTAGTCTATGGCGGTGATGTTGGCTGCGGGGTATCTTTCTTTCAGGGCCTTGAGCATGCCGCGTCCGGTGATGTGGTTGGGCAGGCAGGCGAAGGGCTGTACACAGACAATGTTATTTACCCCTGTTTCCAATAGTTCCATCATTTCTCCGGCCAGAAGCCAGCCTTCTCCGGACTGGTTGCCCAGTGAAACCATGCCGGAGGCAAGCTCAGCCAGCTTGTTTATGTGAATGGGCAGGCCGAAGAGCGGGCTTCTTTTCAGGCGTTGACGCATGAAGCCTCGCATCCATTCAATCAGGGTGGTGGCGGTGTTGTAAGCCAGCGATGCCTTTAGTCCCAGGCCGTAATGGCTGCGGTCATAGCGGGGGCCGTAGGTGCAGTATAAAAAGAAGTCCAGCAGATCCGGCACCACGGCCTCGCCGCCCTCGGCCTCAATTTTTTCCACCAGGTTGTTGTTGGCCTCGGGGTGAAATTTGACCAGGATTTCTCCCACCACGCCCACTCTGGGTTTGCGCGCCCCGCTGATGGGCAGGCGTTCAAAGTCACCCACGATGCCTGCGATCAGGCTTTTGAATTCATTCAGGCCGCTTTTGCCGGCCAGGGATTCGCGGCAGCGCGCATCCCATCGGGCGTATAGGGCATCGGCTGAGCCTTTTTCTGTTTCATAGGGGCGCATACGGTACAGGCAGCGCATGAGCAGATCGCCGTAAAGCACAGCCTGTACCGCTTTTTTGATCAGGCGAAAGCTGTAGCTGAATCCTGGGTTGTCTTCCAGTCCGGCGGCATTGAGAGAAATCACCGGGATATGATCCCAGCCCATATCTCGCAGCGCTTTGCGGATCAGGGCGATATAGTTGGTAGCGCGGCATTGTCCGCCGGTTTGGGAGATGATCAGCGCGGTGCGGTTAAGATCGTAGCGCCCGCTGGCCACAGCCTCAATGAGCTGCCCTGTTACCATGATGCAGGGATAGCAGGCGTCGTTATGCACATATTTAAGGCCGTATTCCAGGGCGGTCTTACCGGGGGCGTCAAGAATGGTCAGGTTGTAGCCCTCGGCCCTGAAGGCCGGTACGAGCAGGGAAAAATGCACGGGTGACATTTGGGGGGCAAGGATGGTGTAATCCTCGCGCATGTGCGGCATAAAGGGGGATTTGCGCGGCGAAGGCACTTTGTTGCCAGGGGAGGGGGCGGCCACCGGCTTGTTGCGGCGTTCACGTTCGTCCAGGGCGGCCTTGAGCGAGCGGACGCGGATGCGCGCCGCCCCCAGGTTGTCACCCTCGTCAATTTTGATCAAGGTGTAAATTTTGTTTTCGGCCTGGAGTATTTCGTCCACCTGATCCACGGTCAGGGCGTCCAGTCCGCAGCCGAAAGAGGTAAGCTGCACCAAATCCAGGCGGGGTGAGACCGCTGCAAGGGCTGCGGCACCGTAAAGCCGTGAGTGGTAGCTCCATTGATCCACCACGCGCAGTTTTTCCGTAATGCGCGGCGCGCCCAGGTGGGCCACGCTGTCCTCGGTGAGCACGGCCATGCCTTCTTCTGTGATCAGCTTGTCTATGCCGTGGTTTATGCCTGGGTCGATATGGTATGGGCGGCCCGCCAGCACAACTCCCCTGCGTCCGTTTTGCTGAAGATATTCCAGCGTTTCCGCGCCCTTGTTCCGTATGTCTTCCCTGGCTTTTTGCATTTCCACCCAGGCTTCTTCCAGGGCGCTGGCGATTTCGCGGCTGCCAAGGCCGTCATTTTTAAACTCCCCGGTCAGGACGCGGCGCATGGATTTTAGATCCGCCATATTCAGAAAAGGGTTGTGAAATTTGATCTTCCGGCTGCGAATCGTGTCCACGTTGCAACGGATGACCTCGGAATAAGAGCTGACCACCGGGCAGTTGTAATGATTGCTGGCGTGATTGAATTCCCGCCATTCATAAGTGACGGAGGGGAAGAAGATACGGTCAACCTTGCGGGCCATGAGGTATTCAATGTGTCCGTGTACCAGTTTGGCCGGGTAGCAGGCCGATTCTGAGGGTATGGTGTCCATGCCCAATTTGTACAGTCCGTTGCTGGAGCGGGAAGAAAGCACCACCTGAAAGCCCAGCCGGGTGAAAAAGGTATGCCAGAAAGGGTAGTTTTCAAACTGGTTCAGCACCCTGGGTATGCCCACGCTGCCGCGCCGAGCTTTTTCTTTGTCCAGAGGCCGGTAGTTGAACATGCGTTCTAGTTTATAGGCGTAAAGGTTGGGCAAGGCTTCGCGTTCCGGGGCGCTTTCCGCCTGGGCACCTTTCTCGCAGCGGTTGCCGGATATGAATTTGCGCCCGTCATTGAAGGTGTTGATGATAATCCGGCAGCGGTTGCCGCAGAAAGCGCAGTTGTCCAGGCGTTTTTCCACTCGGAAGCTGGGCAGTTCTTCCGGGCGGATGAAGCTTGAGACCCGGCCCGGCGTGTGGCGCTCACGGGCGATCATGGCCGCGCCGTACGCGCCCATGAGCCCGGCTATATCCATGCGTATAACCTGCCGTCCGGTGAGCAGTTCAAAGGCGCGCAGTACCGCTTCATTGTAAAACGCGCCGCCCTGTACGATGATTTTTTCCGGCAGGTCGTCAATGCGGCGCAGGCGGATGACCTTATACAGGGCGTTGCGGATCACTGCGTAGGAAAGTCCGGCGGATATGTCCGCCACAGTCGCGCCTTCTTTCTGGGCCTGTTTGACCATGGAGTTCATGAATACGGTGCAGCGGGTGCCCAGATCCACCGGTTGGGCGGCGGATAGGGCCATTTGCGCGAAATTGGCCACATCCATATGCAGGGAGCGGGCGAAGGTTTCAATGAAAGATCCGCAACCGGCGGAGCATGCCTCATTGAGGGAGATGCTGTGGATGGCCCCTTTGCGTATGTTCAGGCATTTCATGTCCTGTCCGCCTATATCCAGAATAAATTCCACGCCGGGCAGGGTATTTTCCGAAGCCTTGTAATGGGCCACAGTCTCCACTTCTCCGTGGTCGGCTTTGAAGGCGGCCTTGATCAGATGCTCGCCGTAGCCGGTGGCTGTTACGCCGCCCAAGGCGGTGCCGGGGGGCATTTGCGCGTATAAATCCTTGATCATTTCCAGCACTATGCTTACAGGATTGCCCTTATTGCCGCTGTAAAAGCTGTATAGAAGCTCGTTGTTTTCGCCCAGGGCGGCGGCTTTGGTGGTGGTGGATCCGGAATCTATGCCCAGAAAGACCAGTCCGGAGTACGTGGATAAATCCCTCCGCTTCACTGTGGCCTGGGCATGGCGGGCGCGGAATTCGGCCAGTTCTTCCGTGCTGGAAAAAAGCGGGGCAAGCAGGTTTATGGCGGAAAGGGTGTTGGGGGGGCTTTTTTCTATGCGTTGGATAAGTTCCACCAGGGTGGTGGGAGGATAATCCGATCTGGCGAGCAGGGCCGCCCCCATGGCTACAAACAGCTTGGCGTTGTCAGGAAAGATGACTTCATCGTCTTTGAGTTTGAGCGTTTTGACGAACAAATGGCGCAGCATGGAAAGGAAGTTGAGCGGGCCGCCCAAAAAGGCCACCCGGCCGCGAATGGGCTTACCGCAGGCCAGGCCGCTGATGGTCTGGTTGACAATGGCCTGTAGAATGGAGGCAGCAATGTCTTCTTTGGAAGCCCCTTCGTTGATCAGGGGCTGCACATCGGTTTTGGCGAACACCCCGCAGCGCGAGGCAATGGGGTAAATGGTCTTGTGCCCCTGGGCCAGATGATTAAGACCAGCGGCATCCGTTTCCAGCAGCGTGGCCATCTGGTCGATGAACGCCCCTGTTCCTCCGGCGCAGCTGTTGTTCATGCGTTGATCAACGCCATACCGATCAAAATAGGTTATTTTGGCGTCTTCCCCACCCAATTCAATGGCCACATCGGTATGGGGGGCGAAGGTTTCAATGGCTTTGGTCCCGGCAATGACCTCCTGTTCAAAGGGTAAGTCCAGCACCTTGGACAGGGCCAGGCCGCCGGAACCGCTCATCACGGGCCGTATGCGCACGTCGCCGTATTCAAGCGCGGCATCACGCAAAAGAGAAAGCACGGTCTGGCGCACATCGGAGAAGTGCCAGCGATAATCTTGAAAAATCAGTTTTTCCGATTGATCGAGAAAGGCAAGTTTGACAGTGGTTGAACCTATGTCAATGCCCGCGCGCAGGCAGTTTTGCGTATTTAGGTCATTGCCGGGCATTGATCACAAACTCGCTGGATATTTAAACATTACCATATTATAAAGACTTGCGGCATTATGCAAATAATAATTATTAAGATTAATTCCTATTAAATATCTCTTTTAATCATAAAATTCACACTAGTCCATAGTATTTTTTAAAAAGCCAGGTTGACATATTTAATTTAATTTTTTTAAAGTGTTGTGGATACGTATTTGGAAAATCGGTGTTTTGAGGGCGGTTTAT
>JAITGZ010000193.1 GCA_031280335.1 Deltaproteobacteria bacterium
AGCGGATGATCTTTGTGCTTGGGATCAAGAACTTTTTCTTCCAGCAATGTATCAATCACAGCTTCCAGCAGGGAAAGATCAAGCCCGCGTTTTTTAGCTAGCCTGTAATCTTTGCGGAAGCGGGAAGTTGTTTTGAGGGTCAGCATTCCCCGTCAAGTTCCGCAAAGAGTTCTTTGGCCGAGGAATAGCTCTTGGCGGCAACCACGCCGGAGGCAATGTCGCGGGCTTCCCGCATGGCGGCTTCCGTTTCCCGGTTAAAGCGGGGCTGCCTCATTTCAAAGGGCAGCCCTCCCACCATCAGGGATTGGCGCAGAAAAATGTTGACGGCATCGGTCACGGTGATGCCGAAGTTCGCAAAAAGCTGTTCCGCTCCGGTTTTTGTTTCCGGGTCGATGCGGATGTTCAGATTAGCGGTTTTTGCCATGATGTTCGCCTCCCCAAAAATATCGCGCAATGTATGCGCAATGTCAATACATTTACACATGCCATTTCGCTTCCAAGCCTTCCCATTATGAGAAGTCGGGCGGCGTCGAGCGGCGCATCGACGACGAACCGCAGCATCCTCACGGTGAAACAGCCCTAAACAATCTTTTTGATCAGGGGTTTTTCACCCAAAAGCTGCATCTCGTACAGGGCGCAAAGCATGGTTTCGGAGAGATGGCGCAAACCCAGATAAAAGGCGTAAAGCTGCATAATATGCCGCAGGGGCAGTTCATGCAGCTTGTGCCCCCGGCGCAGCTCATTCAATCTGCTTTCGACCTTATCCACAGCCAGGGTTACCCCGCACGCGATCTCCGGGGCCGGGGCATAGGCCTCGCCGCAGCCCAGACGGCGCATGGCGCTCATGAGCATGTCGGCCAGTTCGCGCAGTTCCGGCCCTATTTGCGGGTCATAGCCCCGCTCGTCATATTCATTCAGGGCGTCAATGAGCGAACGCATTTTTTCCATGCAGCGTTCCACCGTATCCACCTGCACGGACAGCCCCTTGTGTTCGTAGTGGTATATATGCGCCTCCAGCTTGCGCACCTTGATCATGCGCTCCCGGTTGCTGCGTATTTGCAGTTCAAGACCTTCAAACTGGCTGTAGGGCACGTTTTGCTGATGATCCAAAAAGGATTTTACCGTGGTATCCAGCAGCACGGCGCATTTTTCAAACTGGGCGGCAATGTCCGAGCGCAGGGTATCCCCCAGGCGCACAGGCCAGAGCAGGGCGGTTATGACAATGGCGCTGGTAACGCCAACCAGCACCTCCAGAGACAGGGTGACCCCCAGCATGATCTGGGCCTGAACCGCTTTGTCCGCCGCGGGCTGCTGCCCCACCAGGAGTACTATGCACACGGCGGTGGTGGCCAGGGTAAAGCGGCTGCCGTAACGGCCCAGATACGCCCCCAGAGAGCAGATGCAAAAAACCTCCGCCGTCAGAAAGACAGGGTGCGCCGGGGTAATGACCAGTATGATCATCCCGGCCAGGGCGCCCAGGCTCATCACGGTAAAACGGGAAAAGCTGGCCTGGATGGAGTCGGCCACGCTGATGCCCTCCATGACGATCATGGTGGAAATCACCGCCCAAAGCCCGAACTGGGAATTGAAAAAAGAAGAAAGGGCAAAGGCGGCGGCGGCGGCCAGGCCGGTTTTAAAGGCATGGCGCATGTGCATGAAGAGCAGGCTGTGCATGTGCCTGTCGTTGACGAAAAGATGGGGAAAGTCTTTGATGCGGCGGGTATTCATGGTGCGTCTATTTTGGCGGAATAGCGCAATGTCGCCCTGAAATTGCGCTATGGCATTTTAACATTGAAAATGTTTAAATACAGCTGTTTCGCCTTGAGTACGGTCATAAGCCCCGCTCAAGGGGTGAGATCATTTCACCGGTCAGTGGGGACCGGGGGAATGATTCCCCCCGGAAGAGGTTGGGCGCCTTGCCGTTATACCAGGGGGCGCAAGGATAAAGCGGCACCCCGGCAGACGTGCCCATTTTTTCGTTCAACGCGGCTGCGGCTGCGTGTGATCTTCCACTGTTGTTCCGGGAGGCGGCGTGAACTTAAAGGTCTCGCTGGAAATATTTACGTCCAATTCCTGGTTTGTGAAAGATATATCGTTGGAGTTGCCGTAAAAATCCGTAAAAAGCAGGCGCAGGATAACGCCGTTTTCCGTGTCCACCCAGATGGTGGCCTCCACCAGGCCCGGAGAAGGGGAGTGCGGCAAAAGCATAATGGCCCGTACCCCTTCGCTTTCTTCTTTGGGGACGACCTTGAACTTGTCGGTCAAAGGGGCCTGACCGGTGAGTACCGATAAGAACCCGACCTGTTCGTACAGGGATTCAACCTTGAATTTCAGGACCAGTTTTTCTTCAGGCAGAAACTGCCAGAAAAATTTTTCTTCCACCAGCAGCAGCTCGGGGTACGGGTCTTCACTGACCCACCGTACCAGAAAAGGCTTTTTAAAAAAAAATTCCCCGGTACGCTGCTCTTCAATGCCGCTTTCCTTGTGCATAATGCTCTGTTCAAAAGTGGCATGCAGACTTTTAATACTTTGATATTGCCTGTGAATAAGCTCCGACCAGCCGCCGGGACTGGTCGGACGGTTAATCTCCTGCGCCGCCGCCGGCAGGGCGAAACACAAAATGAAAAAAAACTGCGCCAGACGGAGCAGCGGGGCGGGGGTCCCGAAAAAACCGTATTTTACCGTGCGAAGCACATCAGAAGCGGACATGGGAACTTCCTTAATATATCACTAAAAAAACACGTGAAGTATTATGCGTATTTTTTTCGTCCAGGGCAAGAAAAATAAAACCACCAATTATCTAATCACGTTGCGCGGCTTGCTGCCTTGCGCCTGGCCCACCAGACCGTCTTTTTCCAATTGTTCCACAATGCGGGCCGCCCGGTTGAAACCGATGGTAAAACGGCGCTGCAGCAGGCCGATGCTGATGTTTTCCCGTTCCAGCACAAACTTGATCACCTCAGGGTACAGGGGGTCATCTCCGCTGGCCGCCTGATCTTCCCGCGCATTGGTTTCTTCCTGGTCCAGGCTGGAAAAATCCACCTGGTAATCGGGCTTTTGCTGTCCCCGCCAGTAATCGGCCACCTGTTCCACCTCGTTCTGATCCACGTAGGCCCCGTGCAGGCGCTGCAAAGCCCCCCCTCCCGGCTTGTAAAGCATATCCCCCTTGCCCAAAAGACGCTCGGCCCCGCCCACATCCAGGATAATGCGGGAGTTGCCGGTGGAGATCACCTGAAAAGACACACGGCAGGGAAAATTGGCCTTGATCAGTCCGGTAAATACCTCCGCATCCGGGCGCTGCGTAGCGATGATGAGGTGTATGCCCGCCGCCCGGGCCAGCTGGGCCAGACGCACCACGCTTATTTCCACCTCTTTGCCGGTGGTGGCCATGAGATCCGCGAATTCATCAATGAGCAGCACCAGATAGGGCATGGGGCGCAGATCCGCCAGGTCAGGCGGCATATTCCCGTGCAGATCCGCCATTTTTTTATTATATGCGCTTATGTTGCGCACATTGAGGCGCGCCAGGCTTTCATAACGCAGCTCCATTTCTTCCACCGCCCAGGCCAGGGCGTTTCTGGCCAGGGCCATGTCCACAACTATGGGATGCACCAGATGCGGCAAATCCGCATAAACTTTAAGCTCGACCCTTTTGGGATCAATGAGCAGCAGCTTGACTTCCTCCGGCCTGGCTTTGTATAAAATGGACAGAAGCACCGCGTTCAAAAACACGCTTTTGCCGGTACCGGTGGCCCCGCCCACCAGCAGATGGGGCATGGCCGCCAGATCCGCCATTACCGGCGCGCCCACCCTGTCCTTGCCCATGACCAGGGTGAGCGGCCCGGCGGATTGCTGAAAAACAGGCGAGGCGATGAGTTCGCGCAGATTCACGGTTTCACGCCGGCCATTGGGGATTTCAATGCCCACTGTATCCGTGCCCGGAATGGGCGCCTGAATGCGCACAGAAGTGGCTTTGAGCCCCAGGGCCAAATCATCGTTCAGCCCGACAATGCGTGCGGCCTTGACCCCGGGGGCCGGGCGCACCTCAAAGGTGGTTACCACCGGGCCGGGGGTGATGCGCACCAGTTCCGCCTGGACGGAAAAATCATTCAGGCAGGTCATCAGGGCCAAGCCCTTGGCCTGTAGTTCATCAGGGGAAAAACTCCGGTTTTTCCCCTCCGCCGGGCGGAGCATGTCCAGGGGCGGCGGTTTTGCCTCCGGGCGAGGGGGGGCGGGCCGGCTCCGCGCCGGGACGGGTTTTTCCCGGCGGTCCGGCACCGCGCCGGCGGGCGCTGCGGCACCGGCCGCCTCTTCCGGCATATTCGGCATAAACTCCGCCGCCGGCGCTTTGGCCCGCAAAGACGCGGCGCCTTCACCCTCACCCCCTCGTCCGGCGGGGACGGGCGCGCGGCCAAGCAGCCTGGCAAGCAGCGTGGGGCGGGGCTTACGCGGCGGCAGCGCCTCAATGCTGGTACTGATGCTTATGGAAGGCGTGCGTTCTTTGACCGGGCAAGATGCCGGTTCAAACTGAATAAACGGCGCGCGCGGCGGCGGCGGGCCGGGCGGAGGGGAAGCGGCGGAAACAACGGCGGCCTTTTGCCTGCGCTCTTCACACCCGGCTTCGTCCAGCATGGCCTTGATTCTGCCGGCCAAATTCAGCGCGGCCCCGGCCCAGGTAAAGCCGCCCATGCTCTGGGCCGCAAGCAGAAATAAAAAAAACCAAAGCACCGCCGAACCTGTCAGACTGAGGCAGCGGACGGAAAAATCCAGCAGCGTATGCCCCAAAAGCCCGCCGGAACGTACCTGCCCCAAACCTATGCCCCAAGCCCTGCCGGCCACGGCAAGACAGCATCCGAGCAGGGGGATGGACATCCAGCGCCACCAGGGCCAGGGACGGAGCTTGCCCAAAAAGCTCACGCTCAAAGCGCCCATGAACAGGGCAGCGGCGTAGGAGGCGAAACCGAAAAGATCCGTCAGCAAACCTGAAACGTATGCCCCGGCCATGCCCATCCAATTGTGATAATACTTGTACCCGCGCACCGCGTGGTTTATGCTGGGATCGCGCCGATCAAAGCTGATCAGGCTCAAAAGAAGCATCACCGTTATGCAGAGAAAAAGCAGGCCGAAAAAATCAACGCTGAATCCGCCTTTTTCACCGGCGGTTTTCGTATCAGGCCCGGAAGGATTTTTTTGAAGGTCGTGGTTCATGACTGGAGTGAGATTAAGCCAGGAACGGCCCGCAAGTCAATGCGGCTTTACTTTTAGGCCGCAAGGATATAGCCTGCGGACGACAAGCAGCTTGAAACCAGGCTGTTCGCCGGTCAAACCTGTACATACCCTTGCCCTCACGGGT
>JAITGZ010000071.1 GCA_031280335.1 Deltaproteobacteria bacterium
CCAAGCCGTGGATACATGTACGCCGGGGCAGATCAGCACCAGATGCATGCCTGCAAAGCGCGCTGACACAGCGGGATTGGGCTTAAGCGTTGTGCCTGTGCCTGAAGCTTCCGCTGGCAGATTTAAGATGAAAAAAGGCACATCCGCGCCCACTTGTGCCGCTATTTTTAAAAGTTCGTGCCGGGGCAGATCGTTATAACCATGTTTTTGTATAAAGTCGTTGAGAAAAAGCAACAGAGCTGCGGCATTGGCGCTGCCGCCTCCCAGGCCGGCACCCAAGGGCACTTCTTTATGCAGTTCCACCGCAATATCCGGCAGAGCAGGGAATTTACGGGCTAACAAGGCATGGGCCACGGTCATGGTATTATTGAGCGGATCTATGCCTTCTTGATCGAAGAACGTCAAGCATTTAGGCCCATCGGACGGATTAATGCCTTGCTCGAAAGCGTCCAGCGGCCTTAAGAGTATTTCGTCATGCGGCTCGTCCAGTGGAAGCATGTGGGTGTAAATACTGTGCCGGCCGTGGGGAAGAAAGCCGGTGATTTCCAGATGTACATTAATTTTGCAGCCGGATCTGAGGCATACCGCCTTGTCCAGGCGAAGCCGCCCACCTGGGTTAGGGAGGGACATGGATTTATTCCAGAACTTCCAAAGTCAGGTTGTTGTTGGTATATACGCATATTTCCCCAGCGATCAACATGGCCTCGCGGGCGATTTGCTCCGCGTCCAGCCCGCTGTGCCGAAGCAGCGCCCTGGCCGCCGCTGTGGCATAGGGGCCGCCGCTGCCTATGGCGGCAATGCCGTCGTCAGGATCAATAACATCACCGTTGCCTGAAAGCAGCAGGATATGGTTTTGATCCGCCACCAGCAGCATGGCCTCCAGACGATGCAGATATTTATCCGTGCGCCAGTCTTTGGCGGTTTCCACCGCCGCACGTAACAGGTTGCCCTGTTGTTCTTCCAGTTTTTTTTCAAAGCGTTCAAACAGGGTAAAGGCATCGGCAGTGGCCCCGGCAAAACCGGCCAGGATTTTGTCATGAAACATGCGACGCACTTTTTTGGCCGTATGCTTCATGACCACAGCCTGTCCATGTGTTACCTGCCCGTCTCCGGCCATAGCTACCTTACGATCTTTTTTTACAGCCAGGATTGTTGTCCCGCGCAGCTCCAACATTATTTTTCATCCTCCTTGTCCGCTTGCAGCGGTTTTACCAGTAAGCGCGGCGATCAGCGTATCTTTTTTCAAAAATGGACAGATCTTCTTGGTCTTTATCGTCTTGGGGCATGTTTTTCAAACGTTTATATTGTTGTTCCGTTTTAATGGGGTTATTTTCATATAGGGCGCTGTAGGCCAGATGCAGGCGGGCCTGAAAGGCGCGGTGTTCACGGCCGAGAAGAATGGCGTAACGGTAGTGCGCTTCCACGTCTTCCGGTTGGTAGCGCAAAACTTGCCGGTAGTACTCCAGGGCTTGTTCCGTTTGTCCGGAATCATCAAGAAGACGGGCATAATAAAACAGCGCCGCATAATCGCCTGGGTTTTGGGCTGTGGCCTGCTGTAACAAAAGAATGGCGGCGGTTTTATCTCCTTTTAAATAGTTAAAGCGTCCCGCTTCGCGCAAAAAAAGCTGGTGGCCTGGGTTTTCTTCAAGGGCGGATTTAAAAGCCGCATCGGCTTCGCCCACGCGGTTCATGCGTTCGTACACAAGTCCCAGGCCAAGGTAGGCCATGGCGCGGTGTTCTCTTTTGTTGCGTTGTTCTTCAAAAAATCGCAAAGCGTTTTCAGGAGATGAGTAACGCCCACGAATCAACGTTTGAACGAGCATAAAGCGCTTATCTTCTTCCGGAGATGGTGTGAGAACGGCTTTTTTAAGGCTGTGCAAACGTGCCGTCAACTCGGTAATACGTTCTGAAGTCGCTGGGTGGGTGGAGAGGTAGGCGGGGATATCCGAACCACTTACCCATTGCGGCCGTTGAATGATGCGAAAAGCTTCGATCATCCCTTCCAGAGGATAGCCGGCGGCGGACAGAGAGGCAACGCCCATCTGATCCGCTTCAGTCTCATCAACGCGGCTGTAGTTAAGCATGGCGGATTGCCCGGCGGCGAGGCTTCCCATGACTGCGGCGGAAGAAGCGTCCCCGCCGCCGCCAAGAAAAGCCCCGGCCAGCAGTCCAACGGCGGAGAGAATGTTAATCCGCTGAGCCTGAGCTATACGCCTGGCAATATGGCGTTGCGTTATATGAGCCAATTCATGCGCCAGTACTCCAGCTACCTCAGATTCATGCCGCATGGCCAAAACTAGTCCGGTGTGTAAAAAAATGTATCCGCCGGGCACAGCGAAGGCATTGGGCGTGTCGTCGCGCACCAGACTGAGGCTGAAACGGAAAGGCTGCGGCGGAATATGCGCGAGCAGACGACGCAAAAGGTATTCCGTATAATCGGCTATTTCTGGGTCTTGTACCATGGTAGTGGAGGCTCTGAGCAGCTGATTGAATCTTCTACCCATTTCCAGTTCATCAGCCAGGGTGATTTCGGCCCTGGCGCGGACGGGCGGAAAGAGCAAAGGAGCGAGAAGAAGGCTGAACAGCAGGCTGAAGTGGAGCCAGCGCGGCAAGGCGTTCACGACAGATCCCACAGCGTGCCCTGGGGCGTATCACGCAGCTCAACGCCCATGCCGAACAATTCATCGCGTATGGCGTCGGAACAGGCGAAGTCCCCGGCTTTTCTGGCTTCACGACGTTTTTCCAGCAAAGCTTCGACCTTGTCCGAATCAATCTCTTTACGTTTAAGGCCTATGACTTTGAGTTCGCGTAAAAATTCGGCCGGAGGACGGCGTAGAATGCCCAGCACATCTCCCCAACGCCGGAGCAGGTCTAAGGATTGCCGCAAAACAGTCCTTCCTGCTTCATTTTTGTTCAGGCTTTTATTTTCCAGCACCCGGTTGATCTGATGCATCAGGTTGTTTATGTAGCCCATGGCGGCGGCGGTGTTAAGATCGTCCTCCATGCTGTCTTTCCAGCCTTGGGCGCTTTTTTGCACTTCTTCCATCTGGGATTGATCCGGTTTGCCCGGCTGCCAGTTTGTTTTGGACAGGGCGATCTCCATGGCTTCCAGCCCCTGATACAGTCGTTTCAAATTTTTTTCCGCGTCTTCCATAGCGCCAAGGCTGAAATCAATGGGGGTGCGATAATGCCTGGTCAGTAAAAAAAAGCGCAGAACTTCCGGTGGATATGAACTTAAAATTTCCCGGATGGTTTTAAAGTTATTCAGGGATTTAGACATTTTTTCCGAATTTATTTCCACAAAACCGTTGTGTACCCAGTAACGGCAAAATTGTTTATCCAGGGCGGCTTCGCTTTGGGCAATTTCATTTTCGTGGTGTGGAAAAATAAGATCCTGTCCCCCGCCATGAATATCCAAAGGGAGGGGCAGGTATTTTTCGCTCATGGCCGAGCATTCAATATGCCAACCTGGACGTCCTTTGCCCCAAGGGCTTTCCCAGAAGGGCTCACCGGGTTTGGCGGCTTTCCACAGGGCGAAATCCAGGGGGTCTTCCTTTTCTTCGTCCGGGGTAACTCTCGCCCCGGCCAGCATTTCATCCAGGCTTCGCCCAGCCAGTTTTCCGTAAGAGGAGAAGGAGTGTACCCGAAAATATACATTGCCTGAGGGTGTTGCGTAGGCGTGCTGTTTTTGGATCAGGGTCCGGCATATATCAAGCATTTCTTTCACGTGTTCCGTTGCTTTTGGTTCAATATCAGCGCGCATTACTCCCAGTTGATCCATGTCATCGTAAAAAGCCTGGATATATCTGGAAACTAATTCTGAGCAAGATATACCTTCTTGAATGGATCGGTTGATTATTTTATCATCCACATCTGTAAAGTTGCGGACAAAAGTTACCTCCATATCTAAACTGCGTAAATATCTTACCAGTACGTCAAAGACTATGGCTGAACGCGCATGACCAACGTGGCAGTAATCATAGGCGGTGATGCCACAGACATAAATGCTTGCTTTGCCCGTGCGCACCGGGATAAATTCTTCTTTTTTGCCGGAAATGGTATTGTAAATATGCATGCCATGCTCCAAAATATGAATAAAGCAATTTCAAGGTGAAATCGTTTTATATTTTTTCCATCAACTCCAGACGGCGATCATGCCGCCCACCTTCATAGGGAGTTTCCAGGAAAGCGCTTAATATTTCCATGGACAGTTCAGGGGCGGTGACTCGTTGCCCAAGACATAGGATATTGGCGTTATTGTGCGCCCTGGATGCCCTGGCGTGGAAAATATGTGTGCAGAGCGCTGCCCGGATGCCTTTATGCCGGTTGGCGGTCATGGACATACCTATGCCGGTGCCGCAGACGAGTACGCCGTATCCGTTCCGCGCCAACACCAGGGAACATACCTTGTGCGCCATCTCAGGGTAGTCGCAACTGGCGGGGGAGTGAGTACCGCAGTCCTCCACCCGCAATCCCCAGGAAATCATCCGTTCTTTAAGCGTGTTTTTCAGGAAAAAACCGGCGTGATCCGAACCGATGAAAAATGAACCTTCCAGCATGAGGATGACTCCGTGATTCTATTGTTGGCCGGACGGTACAAGGCTTTTTATTTCATGTACTGTGGCTGAAGGGGGGACGGGCAATGCAAGCTGCTCTTCTGTAAAGGATTTATGCTGTTTTTTCAAACTCTTTACTTGAATTTGAACAGAATAGTCCTGGCCGCGCGCAAGGTAAATATGGTTCGGTCCAGGCAGCGGCGCAACATTGGCCACTAGGGATTGAACATTTTGATAACCAAATTCCATCCGCCAGACATCGCTTCCGGTGGACTGCCAACTTCGGGG
>JAITGZ010000103.1 GCA_031280335.1 Deltaproteobacteria bacterium
CTCCGAACTGACCGGCCTGCCCCCGCGCACGGTGGAAAAAACCCATGCCGTGCTGCGTGAAAACGGCATCACCTCCGGCACCATAGGATCCATGGGCGGCATTAGTCTTTCCGTGCCCCTGGAAAAGGTAAGCCTGGGGAAACTTCTGGAAATTTTTGACAACGGGGTGCAATTTGCCGCCTGTTATGGCGACAAAACCAATGACTGCCCCAATATCCCTGTTTGTCCGCGCCGGGGCAACTGGAAGGACCTTTCCGCGCGTGTGCAGAAGATGCTGGATGGGGTCTGTCTGGCAGAGGTACTGGACGGGCACGAAGGGATCGCTGCCGCCGCTGAACGGCGGCTCTGAAAAAAGTTAATACCCCCCTTGCAAGGGGGTTGTTACTTGCGGATGCGTTGATTAGACCTGTAGATAACGAGGAGGAAGCTGATGACTAAAAACAGAAGCCCCGGAGGAAAACGTTTTTATCTGTTAGTCGCCTTTATTGTTGGCTTCGCGGCCTTCTGGACCGGCTCCATGACCATGGGCGCGACAGATGAGGCGTCTTTTTGCGCCAGCTGCCACGTCATGTCAGAGAGCGTATGGACCAACAAACTAGGCGTACACGCCAAACAGGCGTGCAACGAATGCCACATGCCCGGCGGCGATTTGACCGCCTACCTGACCCTTAAGGCTACAAGAGGGCTTAGGGATGTGGCGATCAACACCTTCATGGACGTGCCGGACAACATTGAGGCCGCCAAGGACATGAAGGACGTAATCCAGGCCAATTGCGTGCGCTGCCATTACGAAACCGTGCGGCAAGTCAACATGACGGTCAAGACTTACTGCACGGACTGCCATCGGGCGGTGCCCCATTTGAACAAAATGCCCATAGACAGGAGGAAGGCTGCCGATGTCTAGAAAATTATTGCTTACGATCCTTATGGGCGTATGCGGGGCGGCCCTTGTGCTCATAGGCTGCTCCGACGCGCAGGAACCGCTGGCACCCAAGTACAAGACCAAACTGGCCAAGGACGAACTGCGCAATTCCGCCTTCGGCAAGGAATTTCCCCAGGAGTATGCTACCTACCTGCGGAACAACGAAACCGAAATCATGACGGAGTACAAAGGCTCCGTCGCCTTCCGCAAAAACGACGGCGTCAACCCCTTGCCCAAGGGCTTCAAGCACGCCCAGCCCTATCTCAAGAACCTCTGGCTGGGTTATCCCTTCAGCTTCGAATATAACGAAGCCAGGGGACATACTTACGCCATCAAGGACATTCTGGAAATTGACCGGGTCAGCCGCTATGACGCGGGCGGCGGTCTGCCCACCACCTGCTGGAACTGCAAAACCAGCAAAATACCCGAATGGGTGGCCCAGTACGGCGATGACAAACTTTGGGCCATGCCTTTCAACACCTTCAGGCCGGCCGACAAGATCAACGTGGACGAACACGTCATCGGCTGCGCCAACTGCCATAACCCGGAGACCATGGAACTGGTCATCACCAGTTTCCCGCTGGACGAGGCCCTGAAACGCCAGGGCAAAGACTGGCGCAAGATGAGCCGCAACGAGATGCGCTCTCTGGTCTGCGCCCAGTGCCATGTGGAGTACTACTTCCAGGAGGCCAAATACGGCCCCAACCGCAAGCCGGTACTGCCCTGGGACAAGGGCATGGACGCGGACCAGATTTACGACTACTACAAGAGCAATGGCGTAGCCGAGGATAAAGGCTTTGAAGGTCAGTTCTTCGATTGGCGCCATCCTGTTTCCAAAACCCTGTCCATCAAGGTACAGCATCCGGAATACGAAACCTGGTATGACGGACCCCACGGAGCGGCCGGGGTAAGCTGCGCCGACTGCCACATGCCTTATACCCGTATGGACGGCAAAAAGAAGGTCTCCAACCATCAGTGGACTTCGCCTCTTAAGACGCCTGAAGGCATAAGCAACGCCTGCCGCCAGTGCCATGCGGACAAGTCGGCGGAATACCTGCGCGAGCGGGTGGTTTATACCCAGAAAAAGACCTTTGAAAACCTGCTTTCGGCCCAGGATATGTCGGTGCGGGCGCACGAGGCCGTGCGCCTGGCCGCTGAGTGGAGCGGTGCCAAACCGGCGAATTACGATCAACTCATGATCCAGGCCAAAGAAATGGTGCGCAAGGGCCAATTCTACTGGGATTTCCTCTCCGCCGAAAACAGCGTGGGCTTCCATAACCCGGTCAAGGCCCTGGATACGGCCCAGAAGTCGCTGGAAGCCAGCCAAATGGCCGTGAGCTACGCCATGCAGGCCACCGGCTACGGCATAGCTCCCAAGCTGGAAGGGGACATCAAGAAGATTGTGCCGCCCATTCTGGAATGGAGCCGCAAGATGCAGATGGACAAGGCCAACCTGGATGCGCACGTCTGGACCAAGTACCTGACGCCGCTGCCGGCAGCCGAGCTAATGTGGGAACTGCAAGATAAGATACGCTAACCGCTTACCGGGGGAGGGGCTTTGACCGCCCCTCCCCTTTTCCGTCAATATCATGGGCGAACATAAAAGCAAGATTCGTCCGGCAGCCTTGGGAGCGGCGGTTTTGGCCGCGTTACTGGCTTTTGCCGGTTATACGCTGCGGGCCAGCTCCAGCATGGAATTCTGCAGCGCGACCTGCCACGAAATGGGGCCGCAGGCGGAAGAATTGCGCTACTCCTCCCACGCCCTGGACGCGCAAGGCAAGCCCATCTCCTGCGCGCAGTGCCACATACCCCCCGGTTTCGGCCCGCGCTATCTGGCGGTAAAGGCTTATTCCGGCATCAAAGACCTTGTTGTGCATCTGGTTCAGTCCCCCGACCCCGCGACCATGCGCCGCGCCCCCCTGCAGCCCGTGGCCCGGCGCTTTGTGGACGATGCCAACTGCCTGGCCTGCCATGCCGACCTTTACAAAGACGCCAAGGGGGAAAAGACTGTTTCCGATCTGGGGCGGCTGGCCCACGATGCCTACCTGGGTAAAAACGGACAGGCCAAAAGCAATTGCGCAGGCTGCCACATCAATATCGCCCACCTGCCGGCCTTTGACCGCCGCCTGCTGGTCAACCAGGCCTTTGCCGGGAGAATTTCGCTAAAGGAGGCCCGCAGATAATGCCCGCATTCATCAAACGCAAGCCCATGCTGTTGTTTTTGGCCCTGCTTCTGGCGCTGGGCGGGTTCTTTGCTTACATGGCGCTGGCTTTTCCCAAAGTGCGCTGCGAAGGGGCCCACCTGAACGCGCCGGATGAATACGCCGACTGCCTGGAATGCCATCTTAAAACCACCCCCAAGGTCAGCCAGGACTGGCATGAATCCAAACACGGCGTTCTGCTGGTCAAATGCGTGGTCTGCCACGGCCAACCCGACGGCAAGGGATCCATACCCTTCAACCCGGCCCCCGACCCCATGTTCATCTGCGCCCGCTGCCATGCGCCCTCCATTCAGCGCATGGAAGAAAAATTCGGCCTGAAGCCGGAGTGCGAAAGCTGCCACCCCAATCACCAGAACCCCATGCACCGCAATGCCTATGAGAACAGGGCGCCATCGGACAAAACAAACTTTTAGCTGCAAAGAACAAAAGCATATGGAGCCTATATAATTTTGGGGCGGCCGCCCCAAACCCCGCCGGAGGGGGGCATTGGCCCCCCGGCCCCCGTCAGGTTTTTCAGCCGCATAGCGGCTGAAAAAAGAAGGGGTTCAGGAGGGTGGGGTTTGAGGAGGAACCCCCAAGACCGGAGCGAGGCGAACGCGGAGCCGCCGGCTTGAACCAGCTACATATCCAACATTTTCAAGGAGTGCAAAAATGACTTTCTCCAGACGTGAATTTTTAAAAAACAGCGCGGCCGCCGTGGCCCTTTCCGCCATCGGCGGCCCGGCCCTGGCCGCCTCCGGCCCCCAGACCGCCGAAAAGTGGGTTAAAGGCGTCTGCCGTTACTGCGGCACCGGCTGCGGCGTACTGGTGGGCGTAAAAGGCGACAAGGCCGTGGAGGTCAGGGGCGACCCCAACAACCACAATGCCGGACTGCTCTGCCTCAAAGGCTCGCTGCTCATTCCGGTCATTTACGCTGAAGATCGCATCACCGAACCGCTGATCCGCCGGGGAGGCAAAAAATCCCCCCTGGAAAAGGTCACCTGGGACGAGGCCCTGGAATTCGCCGCCTCCCGCTTCCGCGAGGCAATTAAGAGCAAAGGACCTGATGCCGTGGCCTATTACGGCTCCGGCCAGGCCCTGACCGAAGAATCCTACCTGGCCAATAAGATATGGAAGGCCGGCTTCAGAACCAACAACGTGGACGGCAACCCCCGCCTGTGCATGGCCTCGGCCGTAGCCGGCTATCTTACCACCTTCGGCAAGGATGAGCCGATGGGCACCTACAACGACTTTGACAGCGCCACCTGCTTTTTCATCATCGGCTCCAACACCTCCGAGGCGCACCCCATCCTCTTTGAACGCATCGCCAAGCGCAAACAAAGCTCGCCCGAAGTCAAGGTCATTGTGGCCGATCCGCGCCGCACCAATACCTCGCGCATCGCCGATATGCACATTTTTTTCAAGCCAGGTACCGACCTCGCCCTGCTCAACGGCATGGCCCACGTCATCCTGCGCGACGAGATGGACAACAACCGCTTCCACCAGCGTTACGTCATCTTCATGGATAACGAGGGCAAGCCCAAAACCTTTGAAGAATACAAGGCTTTTCTGGCTGATTACACCCCGGCCAAAGTGCAGGAGATCACCGGCGTGCCCGCTGACACCGTGGAGAAAGCGGCCAAAATCTTTGCCGAATCTTCCGCCTCCCTCTCCCTCTGGTGCATGGGCATCAACCAACGCACACGCGGAGTATGGGCCAACAACCTGATCCATAACCTGCACCTGATCACCGGACACATCGGCAAAAAGGGCGCGTCCCCCCTTTCCCTCACCGGACAACCCAACGCCTGCGGCGGGGTGCGCGATACCGGATCCCTGGCGCACCTGCTGCCGGCCGGACGCATGGTGGCCAACGAACAACACCGTAAAGAGATGGAAAAATTCTGGGGCGTGCCAGAAGGCACCATCCAGCCGAAAATGGGGCACCACACCGTAGCCCTGTTTGAAGCCATGGCCAAGGGTGATGTGCAGGCTGTGTTCATCCACTGCACCAACCCGGCGCATACCCTGCCCCACCTGAACAAGCACACCAAGGGGCTGGAGACGGCCTTTGTGGCCATGACCGAATGCTTCATGGACGCCGAAACCGTCAAGTATGCCGATGTGGTCTTTCCCGCCGCCTTCTGGTGCGAGACCGAAGGCGTTTACGGCTGTACGGAACGGCGCTACGCCCTGACCGAACAGGCCATCAAACCCATGGGCAACAGCCGCCCGGTGGTGCAGATACTCATGGATTTCGCCCAAAAGGCCGGGGTGGACCCCAAGCTTATCCCCTATAAAAACGCCGCTGACATATGGGAAGAATGGCGTACCCTGAGCAAGGGCTCGCCCTACGACTTCTACGGCATTACCAGAGAGCGCCTGAAAAAGGCTTCCGGCATCAAGTGGCCCTGCCCCACAGAAGACCACCCCGGCACCAACCTGCGTTATGTGCGGGGCGAAGACCCGCTGGTGCCCAAAGACCATCCCAACCCCATCTCCTTTTACGGCCGGCCCGACGGCAAGGTTGTGGTCTATCTGCGTCCCCACCAGCCGCCCTTTGAGCCGGCGGACGCGGATTACCCCTTTGTACTGACCACCGGCAGGGTAATTGACCACTGGCATACCGCCACCATGACCGGCAAAGTGCCGGAACTCAAAAAGGCCTATCCCTCCGCCTATGTGGAAATAAACCCCCAGGACGCCGCCAAGCTCAATATCCGCAACGGCGACCAAGTGGTGCTGGAAACCAAACGCGACAAAATGACCTTCCCGGCCAGGGTTACGGATACCTGTATGCCCGGTCTGGTCTTCTGCCCCTTCTTTGACAAAAATAAACTGGTCAACCGCCTCTTCCACGATGCCACGGACGCGGCCTCAAGAGAGCCGGAGTATAAAATCTGCTCCACCAAGGTCTATAAGCAGGCTTGAGGCGTACTATCCCATTGGGGGGGCCACGCCCCCCCAATGTAATCTGACAGGTTCCATTTATGGCCATAATGGGTTTTTTAGCGCGCTGCGCCACAGCGCGGGATTGCCCGCAGGTGGAAGCGGCGCTTACGGCCATGCCCGGCCTCAGCTCCTACGGCATTCACCGTGACTGCTATGTCGTGGCCGTGGCCGAAGCCCCTTCCACAGAGCTGGAACCTTTACTCCAGCAGGTTAAAGAGATACCCGGCGTGTTAAGCTGCCTGGTCACCTCCGTTAACCTTGAGGACGAACAGGATGGGGGCGGGATGCCGTGATGGGCGGGCCGCCTTTTTTGCGCCCGCCCGGCGTGGTATCGGAGGAGGACTTGCGGGTGAGGTGCATATCCTGCGGTCAATGCGCCCAGGTATGCAATTATAAATGTGTGCGCCTTTCTCCGGATTTTTTTCTGGGTCCGACCACCCCCAAAATTTTTCAGCGCGAAAGCCCCTGTTTCCTGTGCATGAAGTGCAGCGCGATCTGCCCCACCGGCGCCTTGCGCGATGTGCCCATGTCCGGCGCGGGCATGGGCAAGGCCGCGCTGGATAAAGAAATATGCCTGAACCACCGCCGCGAAAGACGCGTCAGCTGCTGGACCTGTTATGAACGCTGCCCCCTCAAAGGCACAGCCATCATCCTGGAAAAAGGCTATACCCCCAAAGTGATGGAAGAACTCTGCGCCGGCTGCGGGGTATGCGAATATGTCTGCCCCACAGGGGCGATCAAAGTTACCCCTGCCCGTTTTCCGGCCAAGAAAAGCGCATGAAAAAAATATTCAGCCTCCATACCCTGCCGTTCTGGCGCAGGCTCATCCAAGTGCTGACCGCCCTGGCCTTTATCCTTATCCCCATCTTAAATCTCTGCGGCGTTGATCTGCTGCACGGCAATTTTTTGGCCTTCAGAGCCTGGTCCGTACCCCTGGGCGACCCCCTGGCCGCGCTTCAGGTGGTTTTAGGGGGCTTTTCCGCCACCCAAACCATGCTCACCGGCGCGGGCCTGACGCTGCTGCTCGCCCTTTTCATGGGGCCGGTGTTCTGCTCCTGGCTCTGTCCTTTCGGTCTATTTTCCGAACTCATCCCCAAAAGACGGGGCAAAGAACGGCCCGGACTTTTCCCGCTCAAGGCCGCCATTGTCCTGGCCGGACTCATGGTCATTATTTTTTTCTACCCCGGCCCCATCCTCAACCAGCTTTCCCTGCCCGGTTGGTATTCCAGGGCCATGCAGCACGCCGCGCTTTACGGCGAGGCGCTCTGGCCCGCCGCCCTGCTCCCGGCGGCCCTGGCCCTGGACGCCCTAAGCGGAGGGCGCGTCTGGTGCGGGTATATCTGCCCCCAATCCGTACTCCTTGCCCTGGCCGGACTCATCCTGCCCCCCAGACTGCAAGTGCGCTTCCACCGCGCCGCCTGTACCTGCCCGGCCCGCAGCCGCCCCTGCCTCAAAGCCTGCTCCCTGTATCTGAACCCCCGTGCCCCCGGCCTGGAACAAAAACTGCGCTGCACCAACTGCGGCGACTGCGTAAGCGCCTGCGCCCGCCACGGCCGCGCCCTGAGACTGGATTTCGGCAAAAAAATACGGTAAAGTCTTCCAAACCCCCTCATCATTTTTCCGCCGCTGCGCGGCGGAAAAAAAGGAGTAGTTGTCATGGACGCGGTAATTCAGTGTTTTAAGGCCGAATTTGAACGTTTTTGGGCCATGCTGGAAAAACAGGCCGAGATCTGCCCGGAGAAATTATGGGGACAAAAGGCCGGAGGCTACGTCTTTTGGCAGCAAATTTGGCACACCATTGCCTGCGCGGAAATGTTCATTACGGAAGACCCGGCTGGCAAACTCCCCCTCATGGAAAAATATTCGCGCGATGTGGTCATGTTCAACCAAACCCTGGAACCAGCCCCGGACAAGACGGAAATTCTGGCGGAAGCCGGGCGGATCAAAACACGTGTTCTGGATTATTACGATGGCATGCGCACAGCGGATCTGGAACGGGAACACCCCTCCATGACCCGGCGTTTGGGACGCCCCCAAAGCAAACAAAACGCGGCCCTGGCCCTGATTCGCCACTGCGCCTATCATGTGGGCTGCTGTGATGCCGTGCTGCGCGAACACGGCCTCAAAGGGGTTTATTAATACGCGGCTGCAAAAACCCGGACTTGAGGGGATGGACTAAATTTGAAGGGCTGGTATATTGAGGTAAAATAAGCCGGACAGCCAAAATTGAGTTGACAACGTGTCTGTCTTCTGAAAAATTGGCTTCCGGTAATATGCAACTAATGTCTTGTCCAATCGATCGGCAGATGTCAGCCGGCCGGTGGCGGGGGTATTTTGTCCGCATCAGGATGAGGCGCAAAACCATGCATGGAGATATAAAAAATGACTAAAGCCGAACTTGTCCAAAAAATTCACGCCAAAGCCGGCCAGACTACCAAACGCCAGACCGAGGCCAACCTTGACGCCACCATTGACGCTCTGGTCGAAGCCCTAAAAGCCGGCGAGTCCGTGACATTTACCGGTTTCGGCAGCTTCAAGGTGATTACGCGGGCCGCGCGCAAAGGCCGCAACCCCCGTACCGGTAAAGAAATCAACATCCCCGCCGGCAAAGCCGTTAAATTTACCCCCGGCAAAGTACTGAAGGAAGCTGTAAAATAAACCAGCTCTCTATCCACCCGACCGGTGTCATCAATATGCGGCTGAATCGCCAGAGGCGTTCAGCCGCATACTTTTTTGCAAGATGACACGCGAAAAACCAGATGGCTGGAACACAAGCGCATGTCATGACCGCGCTCACCCGGTAATGGCAGTGCCCGGCTCATAAACGCGCCGGGTGTTCATAAGGGAATGTATAAGCTCAAAATTAAAAGGCTTTAACGGACTCTTCCGCTGTCAGACGCGCATATGCCGCCTATTCCCTCGGTGAGGCGCGCCGGCCCCGGCCACCCTCGGCGGGTTCATCCTTTGCCGCCGGCGAGGACACGGAAGAATGCCTTTGAGGTATGACGGAAGGCCCGATCACACGGTTGCGTCCGCTGTTTTTGGCTTCATAAAGATTGGCGTCCACCAGGCCGATGCATGAAATCAAAAAATCTTCCGTGGAGACGCCTTCAGGGATTTCTTCCACCCCTATGACCCCGAAACTGGCGGTGATTTTCAGGGACTGACCCTCAAAATTGATGTTCATGGCCTCCACCGCAGCCCGCAGACGGTTGGCGATGGGCATGCCCGTCTCAATGGGCGTGGTGGGCATAAAGATAATAAACTCTTCCCCTCCATAGCGGCAGCACAGCTCCTGCGAACGCAGCAACGATTTTAATCTGCCGGAAAAAGCTTTGAGTACCTCATCACCGCACAGATGCCCGTGGCTGTCGTTTATTTGCTTGAAATGGTCTATATCCGCCATGATCATGGAAGAATGCCTGCCGCTGCCGCTTTCCAGCACATTCAGGGCATGTTTCATAAAACCGGCCCGGTTATAATATCCGGTCAGGGGGTCGTGGTAAGAGAGGTCTTTGTATTGTTCCGACAGGCTGGTCAGGCTGTTGATCGTCTTATCCAGCTGTTCGATCATCTTGTTGAAGGCAACGGAAAATTCGCCCATGAAATTTATGCGGTGATTGTATTCGCCTGAAGCGATACGACCAGCCTGCCAGGTCAAGTGGCGCAGATTGGATTGAAAGGCCTTGAGCGAGCCGGCTATGAAACCGCGCTCCTTGCATATATAGTCCAGATTGCCGCTGGAAAGGGATTGCACCATCTTTCTGATGCCCAAAATCAGTTTGTGTACATCCTCCAAGCGCGCAATGCGGCTCAATTCTTCAGGCAGGCCATCTTCTTCATTAAGTGTGGGCGCGTTCAAAAGCCGATCAATATGTTCAATCGCCATATCCGCTTCGCTCGGTTTAGGCGGCAAAACTTGATCTTTAGTTTGTTCGGCCATATTGTCCGGACCAGTCAGGGTTCACGTCCACAAAAATGAAAACGTCAAATCCGAACTCCGTTCCAGAGCAATTTCGCTTTGAAATTGCTCTGGCGCGGAGTTCACGCAGCGCCGCCGCCCGACTGTGAGGCGTAGGCGAAATTCACTTTCGCCGTTAAGCGCCGAGCAGTGCGTCTCAAAGTTGAAATGCTCCAAGAGTAATTTCACTTTGAAATAGCTCTAGGTGTAGGGAAACACTGATTAATTCTGGGCTCCGCCCCGAACCCCGCTGGGGGGAATAATTCCCCCCAGACCCCCTTACTATTTTTCAGCCGAAAAGCGGCTAAAAACGTATGCGGGGCGCAGGGAGATCAACCCCCTGCCGGGGGAGTTTGAGGGGACAGCGCCCCCTCAAGAGAATAAATCAGCGTTTCCCTAATCCTTCCGGGTTACTTCAAAACGGCAGGTGCGATCGCCGGTACACCAGCAATCTATTTCTTTTACATCAAATTTTTTACCTGTGTAGGCGTAAAAAACACCGGAAATGAAACCTTCGTCATAGGTGCATACCACATGATTCATATCAGGCAGACCTGAACAGTCCAGGTCTTCCGACACAGAGATGGTCAACATGGAGCCATCGCTGGTGCCGCCCTCCACCCGCATAATGCCTACCTTAAGATCCGCAAGCGTCTGCTGCACCTTGGCGACAAAGCTGTTTATATCCGGCTGCGGCAAAACAAATTTTCGGCAAAAATTTTCCCCCGCCAGAAAACCGGCTTTCCACAAAAGACGATCCGCTTTTTCCGCTCCAAATTCTTCTTCAAGCACATCGCGCAGGGTGTACTGAAAAAGACGATAAACCTCTATGCGCGTGGTATTGCCCAGATTGGGGCGGCCTGCTTCAATATCGCCGATAAAATCCCAACTGAACTTATATAAACGCTCCTGTGCCATAGTTCCCCCAAACATAAGATCCGCCGCCCAAGCGGGCCTGCCTCAAGGCCATAAAAACATCCAGCGGTGATTATACGGCTATTCACGCTAAATCAAGGCTTTCCACAACACGAAATAATTATCTGGATATCTTTCTTTGGCAATAAAGCAATCCCTTAATTTAGTCAATATAACATATTATAGAAATAGTCTAAAATATCGGGCTGCCGCCCGCGCCCGCCTGGGGCCAATGGCCCCAGACCCCGTAAA
>JAITGZ010000175.1 GCA_031280335.1 Deltaproteobacteria bacterium
CCGGAGGATCTCCCGGCCTCTTTCAAAAATAATAAAAGCGCGCCCCCGGACGGCCCCCCGCGAGAGGGGGGCACACTGAAGGAAATGCTCTTGCGCGCCGAGGCGGATATCTTTAAGGCAACACTCTCCCGTTGCGCCACCACCCGCGAGGCGGCGCGTGCTTTGGGCGTCAATCAGTCCACTGTGGTGCGCAAGGCCAGGCTGCACGGCCTGACTCTCCGTACCGCACCGGAGGGGAGCGGGCGCGGCCCGGCGCGGAAAAAAGGGCGCGGCAACGCCCGTACAGCGGGCATAGCCCGCTTGGGCTGAAGACAGCGCCGCGCCGCCGCTCTTCAGGTCCGTGCCGCGTTACCGTACAGGCGTTCTCCCGATATTTTACCGCGTTTCGCCTGTACAAGTCTCCGCAAGGTTCCGCAGGGCCGCAGCAAGGTCCCCATAGTCCTGTTGGGACGTTAAAATCATTTTTCCCGCCAGTCCGTTCAGTTCCGCGTGCGCTGCGCAGGCCGTCCCGCAGCCGCAGAGTACGGCCACAAAAAGCGCCGGGCCGGCTTCTTCCGTTTCCATGATGCGCAGTGCCGGAAAATCCTCCCGCAGGCGCCGCGTCAGCTCGGCGCGGTTATAGCGGGGGTTGCAGCCCCCGCAATATTTGACGCGCACAGGGTGCCGCATGGCTCACTTGATTTTGGCTATGTCTCTGGCCAGTTGTTTTTTTTGTTCCAGATTGCCCTGACGGGCGATCATGATGCGCTGCGCCTGGGGGGAGCCGGCGCCGTGCATGGATTCGGTGCGGTAGCCCACAGCGGCCGTGCCCAGGGTCAGGTTTTCAATAAGGCGCAGGATGCGCAGCCGTGTTTCCGTGGACACGGCGGCCACGCCCCGCAGGTATTTTTCCACGTATTTGCCCAGTGTGGGATGACGCAAATCTTTTTCCGAGGGCGCGGTAACCATGAGGCCTCCGGCTATATCCTCCGCCAGACGGGTGATTTCGTAAGGGAAGCGGGTTACATTCTGTTTGCAGACGTTGGCCAGCAGCAGGTCAATAAGGTAATTGCCGGACTTTGTTTTCGCCCCTTCCGAGGAGCATGCTATGCCGCTGGAGTACAGGGTCTCATTCAGGTGGGTCATTTCAATGAGCTTGTCCTTCACGTGGCTGGCCTTGCCTGCGCCATTGTAGTCCGCAGCCAGAGCGGCGGCACCGATGAGTACGTCGCCCACACCCACCTTGCAGCCGCCGTAACTTTGCCGGTGGTAGCCGGCAAAGCGTTCCACCAACATGCCGGAGTAGTCCGTTTCGCCATTCAAAAAGATGCGTTCGTTGGGCACAAACACATTGTCAAAAATGGTCAGGGCTTCCACTCCGCCGAATTCGCAGTTGCCCACATCCATGGAGGAACCTTCCAGCTTTCTGGTGTCGCAGGATTGGCGCCCGATGATCATGAACAGGTTTTCCACGTCCAGAGGCACGGCAAAGGACACGGCGTAATCCTTGTCTTCCGGCCCCATGGCGATGGTGGGCATGACGATCACCTGATGGGAGTTGCAGATGCCGGTCTGATGCGCCTTGGCCCCACGCACCACAATGCCGTCCTTGCGGCGCTCCACCACACGCAGGTAGAGATCCGGGTCCGCCTGCCTGCTGGGGGCAAGGCCCCGGTCGCCCTTGGGGTCGGTCATGGCACCGTCAACGGTCCAGTCTTTTTCCTGGGCCTCTTTCAAGAAGGCCAGGAAGTTTTTGTGATAATGGGTGCCGTGCTTTTCGTCGCATTCAAAGGTCGTGCTGAACAGGGCATTGAAGGCATCCATGCCCACGCAGCGCTGGAAGCAGGAAGCGGTTTTCTGGCCGCACAGTCGCTGCATCTTCACTTTTTTCACCAGGTCGTCCGTGCTGTGGTGGATGTGGCCGAAACGGTTGATCCTGGCCCCGTTGAGGTGCGATTTTACGGTCATCAGATCTTCATACTCGGGTTTTTTGGCCAGATCATATGTTGCCTTTACCGAGTTCAGGGAAGGGCGCAAAATGGGATGATCCGCCGCGCTGGAGACCTGCTCCCCAAAGAGGAAAATTTTGATTTTCATTTTGCGGATGCTTTCAACATACTGCTCACCAGTCATCATTGCCATGGGAACTCCTCGTTTTGTCAGGGGTTGTGCCTCATAATAGCCGCCGGCCGTAAATCTCTCCGGCCTCTTTCATCTTTGTTAAGGAAACACTGATTAATTCTGGGCTCCGCCCCGAACCCCGCTGGGGGGAATAAGAAAGGGACATGTTCGCCCATGCGCAGCCTTATCCTTGCCGCCCCTTGGCATAATGGCAAGGCACCCTGCCGGGGGAGTTTGAGGGGCAGCGTCCCTCAAGAAAATAAATCAGCGTTTCCTTAATATACTCCAGCAAGATGCGTACCAGTGGCATAAAGCCCATCGTTCCGTCAAGAGTTGTCTGCATACGCCCGCCGCAATGCGAACTGCGGCGATTTCCGCCTGCCTTCGTGCGGATCTGGCAAGCGGTAAAAGCCCGGGTGAAGGACGCCGGCGAACAAAAATTTTGATGCGCCAGAGCATCAAAAATACACATACAGTGATAATACTCCGGAATTATGCGGATAATTTTTGCCCGTTCTGATGCGCTCAGGCATCAGAACGGGCGCGCCGATGCGCTTTTGCCTTAAATATACGCAAGCTCAAA
>JAITGZ010000202.1 GCA_031280335.1 Deltaproteobacteria bacterium
CCGCTACGAAAAGCTGGACTCAACCCATTTGGCTCTCACGCATCTGGCTGCGGCAATCATCGCTTTGCGAAAAGTGAGAACTAAAATTATTTATGGATAAGCCCTAAGTCCAGCAAGTATCGTCAATCATGCGGCATGGGAGGATTACGCCGGCTGGCTGGTCAATATTTTGAGAGAACGCCACCCCCTGAAACCATTAAATCTATACTTTTTCTATAAAATACATAGATTCAATTTCCAGTCCAATCAGGCGTTTTTTATTCAGTTCTTCGGGGCACAGGGCGCAGCGGCGCAGTTGCAGGCTGTGTATGGCCTGTTTATCGGCGGTGCAGTCATAGAGACGCAGTGTATCCAGACTGATGCTTCGCGCTGTACTCCAATGCGAAACCAGGGGGAGTCTTTCAAAGGGGAGAAAGCGGTGAAAACGCAGCAGCAGGCTGCGTTTTTGCGCTGTTTCCCCGCTCAAGGGCTTAAACACCCCTTCCACAGGCAGCCAGCGGCGCAGCACCGCACGCAGCTCATCTATGCTCCATTTCGCCGGGGTAGTTTCACCTGAACGCAACGATGCGGCACATTCAAATTCCCCTTTTGTCCGGCGCAGATCCGCCTCGCCCAGAGCGGCCAAGGCCACTGGTTCCGGCGTGCGCAATCCGAGCCAGTTTATAAACTGTTCATCGTCAAAGCATGCGGCGCATGCCTCCAAGCCGCGCCGCAAATGGACGGAGGCGGCCTGGCCGGTAAAGCCGGCCACTTCTTTTAGCTGGCGGGAGAAGGGAGGCGAGGAGGGGAGCCTGGCCACACGCAGGGCCAGTGAGCCTTCACGGCAAAAATTGCCCAGCAGGTAATCCATCAACCAATGGGAATCAGTACGGTTTTGCAGTAAAGATCGCCACAAAAGCGCATGGCTGGAAATTTCGCGCAGGGTGCCGTTCAAAATACCCCGCCCCTGAGCCAGACGAATGCCGTGCGTCAACCGCAAGGCGTTGATCAGGGCGTAAATGGCGCAAAAATAATCCAACTGCCCTTGATGATAAGGTTTTAAGGTCATAGGCCATTTATTGTACTGGACAAGATAGACTTTGCATAGTATGGATTTAGACCGAACAAGTATATCCGGATATATTGATATGAATGTTTCTCAAAATCCGTAAGACCTGCGGAGACAATGTCTGGCTTGGCAGCGCGAGGGCAAGGGCATTGCCTTGTCCCAACCATGGGTTTTTTTCACCAGGGGCATCTCAGCCTGACGCAGAGTACCGCTGACCTGACTGAACGCGTGGTGGTCTCCATTTTTGTCAACCCTATTAGAGCAATTTTACTTTGAACTTGCTAGAAGGAGTTTTTCATGATTCCAGCCAAAGGCAGATATTACTTCACCTCTGAATCCGTTACCGAAGGGCATCCGGACAAGGTAGCCGACCAGATATCCGACGCCGTGTTGGACGCCCTGCTGGCCGATGACCCGGAGGCGCATGTGGCATGTGAAAGCCTGGTTACCACCGGCATGGCCGTCATAGTTGGAGAAATCAGCACCACAGCCTATGCCGACCTGCCGGATATAGTGCGCCGTACCATCAAAGAGATCGGCTATTCCAGCTCGGATATGGGTTTTGATTGGCAAACCTGTGCCGTGATGTCTTCCATTGACAAGCAGTCCCCGGATATAGCCCAGGGCGTGAATCGTTCTAAACCTGAAGAACAGGGCGCGGGCGATCAAGGCATGATGTTCGGCTTTGCCAGCAACGAAACCCCCACCCTCATGCCCGCCCCCATTTTCTGGGCGCACCGGCTTTCCCAACAACTCACCCAGGCGCGCAAGGAAGGGATTATCCCTTACCTGCGTCCGGACGGCAAAACCCAGATTTCTTTTGAGTATGTTGACGGCAAACCCGTGCGGGTAAACAACGTGGTCGTCTCCAGCCAGCACGCCCCCAGCGCCTCGCAGGAGCAGATCGTCGCGGACATCACCAAACATGTGATTATCCCCACCCTGCCCGCCGATATCTTTGACCCCAAAGACTGCCAGATTCTCATCAACACCACCGGTCGTTTTGTAGTGGGCGGCCCCATGGGCGACAGCGGCCTCACCGGGCGCAAGATAATCCAGGATACCTATGGCGGCATGGGGGCACATGGCGGGGGCGCTTTTTCCGGCAAGGACCCCTCCAAGGTGGACCGCTCCGCCGCCTACATGGGACGCTACATAGCCAAGAATATAGTCGCGGCCGGACTGGCCCCCAAATGCGAGGTGCAGATCGCTTACTGCATCGGCGTGGCCGAGCCTGTATCCGTACTATGTTCGTCTCTGGGCACATCTGAAATCAGCGACGAAGCATTGACCGAAGCGGTCAAAAAGGTCTTTGACCTGCGGCCTTACCACATTATCAAACGCCTGGATCTCAAACGGCCCATCTATAAAAAAACTGCCTGCTACGGCCATTTCGGGCGGGAGCTGCCTGAATTCACTTGGGAAAAAACCGATGCCGTCCATGACCTGCGTACGGCGGTCAAAGTATAAACGCCCAACCGCGCTGCAATACGGCTGGGTTGGGAGCCAGTATTTCTAAGCGAATAAAAATGAAAAATATCACCCTGCCCCTGTTCATATTTTTTTGTCTTTTGTCCTTAACGGACGCAGCGTACGCGGCTGAGGTCAAAATCGGCGGTACAAGCATAAAATACAACCTCCCTAAAGGCTACGTCCTGGCCGAAGGCGAGGCTTATGCCGAATTTTACTCCATGCTTGAGGGAATGATGTCCCAACAAGGGGGCATGACGCTTCACGCCGCCTATGTGTCCAAAGAGACGGATCGACGCTACAAGGCAGGTGAAGACATTTATCTGACGCGTTATCTTCTTCTTACCCATATACGGAGCATAGAGGATAAGACTATCTCCGCCAAGGATTTTCAAGGACTCAAAGATGCTTTATCCAAAAATTTCAGCCAAATCATTGAAAGCGCAGACCTGCGGGATAAAGTCAACCAGGCCATCGCCCAACAGGGCACGGACGGTGTACAGGTCAAGGGATCAAGCTCTCTGGGACTTTTCGGGGCCAGCGATACGCAAGTCTCCACGTTGAGCAGACAAACCATAAACCTGGATAATGCGGAGCCGCTGGAACAGGCCATAGTTATGACGCACATTCTTGCGGAAAAGAAAATCATCAGCCTCTACCAATACCTTAAAATCAGTTCCTCTGACGAGATCGCCCCCTTTGCGGAGGATGCCCTAAAAGTAGTCAAAAGCATGGGTTTTAAATAAAAATAATCTCCAAAGTAAAATTGCTATAGTTGTTAGACGGTGAAAAAATTGTTACCAGAGGAAAAAGGAGCTGGGAACATGTTGAAAAAAAATTTGGTCAAGGCCTTCAGCGAACAGGTAAATGCCGAATATTACTCCGCCTATTTATATCTGGTCATGTCTGCTTATGCGGACCGGGCCGGTTTCAAGGGGGCGGCCAACTGGTTGTTTGTACAGGTCCAGGAGGAAACGGCCCACGGCACACATATGTACCGGCATATTCTGGAACGCGGTGCCGACCCTGCCTTTGCCGACATCAAAACCCCTCCCTCAAATTTTCGTGGGATAAAGGATATTTTTGACAAAGTGCTGGAACACGAGCGCTTGGTTACCGAGCGCATCAACAACCTGGCCTCCCTGGCCTTGCGCGAGAACGATCACGCCAGCTACAACTTCATCATGTGGTATGTAAACGAACAGACGGAAGAAGAAGCTGGCGTGGGCGATATTCTGGCCAAAATCGCCTTGGCGGACAAAAACCCCGGGCTGCTCTTCACCCTGGATGCGGAATTGGGTAACAGAACCTTTGTGGATCCCTTCCCCCGGACGCAGGCGGATTAATGTTGTACAACCCGGCTTCCCTGGAGGAGGCGGAGCGTCTCTTTCCCCCACGCGATCTCCCGCCGGGGGCGGAGGTATTGCGCATCGCCCCCAGTCCCACAGGCTTTCCGCACATAGGCACGGCCATGCAGGCCACACTCAATGCCGCTCTGGCCATAAAAACCGGCGGCGTTTTCATCCTGCGCATTGAGGATACGGATCGGGCCAGGATTGTGCCCGGGGCTGAAGCCGCCATTTTTGAGGCTCTGGAGTGGTTGGGGACGCCACCGGACGAAAGCCCGGCCCGGCAAGGGCCTTACGGACCTTACCGGCAGAGTGAACGACTGCCTCTATACAGACTTGCGGCGGAGCATCTTTTGGATGCAGGACGTGCTTACCGCTGCTTCTGCTCGCCGGAACGATTGGAGACCGTGCGCCAGGAACAGATGAAGGCCGGGGCCAACCCGCGTTATGACCGGCATTGCCTGAGCCTTGCCCCGGCAGAGGTACAAGCCAGGCTGCGGGCGGGGGATAGAAACGTTATTCGCTTTCGTGCGCCGGAAGGCGCGCCCATTTCTTTTATGGATGAGGTGCGCGGTGCCATTTCCTTTGACGCTTCCATGGTGGACGACCCCATTATCCTGAAGGCGGACGGCTACCCCACCTACCATCTGGCCGCCTTGGTGGATGATCATTTCATGCGGGTAACCACGGTAATCAGGGGGGAGGAATGGATATCATCAACCCCCAAGCACATCGCCCTGTACAAGGCTTTTGGCTGGGAAACTCCCAAATTCCTGCACACGGTGATCTTAAGGGATGCGCAACGCCGTAAGCTTTCCAAACGCAGCGGGGATACCTCCATGCACTGGTTCCGCTCCCACGGCTACCTGCCGGAAGGCTTCCGCAATTTTCTTACCCGCCTGCTCTGGCCCCACCCGGAAGAAAAGGACCTTTATCCTTTTGAAGAATTCATCCGTTTATTCAATGTTCGCGATCTGCCGCGCACCGGCCCGGTGGTGGACTTGAAGTTACTGGATTTCATCAACGGTCATTACCTCTCTCTGCGTACGCCCGAAGAAACCCGCCGTTCTTTTGTTCTTTATCTGGAAGAATTGGAAAAAAACGCGCAGGATGAGGCAGGCGTCTCCCCCATCTCCAAAGTGGATATGGCCGCATTGCGGCATGAGATCAGCGCCGACGCGGCCTATGCGGAAAAAGCCTTTGGAATTGAACCGGAGCGCAACCGTAAATTGGCGGATATTTTTGCAAACAATGGCTTTTTCTTTGCCGCCGCCTTCACCCCCGCCCCCAGGGAACTGTTGCTCAAATACGCCCCGGAAGCGGAGCAGGCTGCATCTATATTGCGAGCCGTACTAAAACTGTACATTCCCTCGCCGGCAGGGCATATCCCCGGCGAGCCACCCTTTACGATGGGACATGAGGAGTGGGAAACGGCTATGCGCCGGATCGCCTCTGATTTTGAGGTGAAACCCAAAACAGTATTCATGCTGGCCCGCTTGGCCCTGACCGGAACGGAAAAAACCCCTCCTCTCCACGATGTCTCGCTCATCCTAGGCCCGGAGCGGACGCAAAAAAGGCTTGCCCATGCCCTGACCGTGCTGGAATCAGCCTAAACCAAGACAATACGACTTTTAGGGCAATTTTATTTTGAAATTGCTCTAGCTGTACCCCGGACGCGTGTAAAGTAAAAAAGCCCATATTTCTATGGGCTTTTGAAATCTGCCTCCCCATGCCAAACCCTCATGGGGAAAATTCTCTGAGAAAAAAGTGAGAAT